>JANONE010000077.1:0-2921 GCA_031420675.1 Ilumatobacteraceae bacterium
CCCACCATCACCACCGCGGCCGGCGCGGGCATCGTGTACACGCCGAAGATGTTCTGCAGCTTGCGGAAGTTGTCGACGCTGCTCTGCTGTAGGAGGTGCTCGTCGGTGAGCACACGGTCGTTGCCCACGATCTGCTGCAGGTGCTCGACGATGGCTTCACGGGTGAGGGACATGGATGGGTTCCTTTTCGAGGCGGGTTTGCTCAGTGGAAGATGGGGTAGGCACGCTCGAAGAGCGCGTCCGTGTGATCGCGGATGTCGTGGTAGACGGTCTCGCTCATGCGCTCGTAGACAGCACCGTTGACGGGATCGGGAGCGAATGACTCGCGCCCCTTCGCCATCCGGGCCACCGCTGTCTCGATGTCGGGGTGCACGCCGGTCGCGACGGCCGCGCAGATGGCAGCGCCGAGGCCGGCACCGCCGCCGCCGACGCTGCGCGAGGCCGGAATGGCGAACACGTCGGCGAAGATGCGCATCAAGAGCGGGCTGTTGGAGCCCCCACCCGACACGACGATCTCCTCCAGGGCGATGCCGAGCTCGTCGCACATCGCATCCACGTGATGCTTCATCGTCAACGCGATCGCTTCCAGGATCGATCGGTACACGTGACCGCGGGAATGGCGCGCGTCGAAGCCGAGCATGATGCCCTTGCGGAACGGCTTGTCGGTCGTGGCGAGCCAGTCGAGCACGGTCATCAAGCCGTCGCTGCCCGCCGGCACCAGTGCCGCCTCGCGTTCGATGTAGTCCTCGCGGGAGAGCCCGAGCGACGCCGCGCGTTCGGCGACCTCTTCGCCGAGGAGATCGAGGAACCAGGTGAGCGTCCACATCCCGCGACGCACGCCGTTGCTCTCGTACAGGTACCGGTGCGGGATGCAGGCGAAGTTCGTCCAGAAGTGTGTGGGCGCCTTGTGGTTCTCGTGCCCGTGCACCATTGCGGCGATGTAGGTGCCCAGCGACACGAGCGCAGTCGTCTCGCCGAGCGACCCAGAGCCGAGCATCTCCACCGCCTTGTCGTTGGCGGTGGCGACGACGCGGACACCGACCGGAATGCCGGTAGCCGCGGCCGCGGCCGGCGTCACGCGCCCGATGACGTCGCCAGGCATCTGCAGATCGAGCAGCATCTCGCGCGTGACGCCGAACTGTTCGTACACCGCAGGATCGTCACTCCATTGCCAGGTGTCGGTGTCTATCGGCCATTGCAGCTCGATGTTGTTCGCGGCAGTGTCCCTGAACTCGCCCGTGAAGCGGTGGCCCAGGTAACCCGACGAGGTCGTGGCGTACACGACTTCGGGGTCGTCGGGCAGGTACGGCTGGTAGGCGCGGTCGTCCATCCAGCTGATCACGGGCTCGGCCAGCGAGCCATCGGCCGTCAGGAATGCCTTGCAGCACCGGATCGGGCACAGGCCCACGCCGACCACTTCACCGTGGTCACCACTGAAACCGGCCAGCGCCTGGCGACTCGCCGCGGCGATGGACTCCCACAGGTCGTCGTCGGGATGGATGGCGACCCCGTGGCGGGGTCGGCTCATCGGCTGCAGCGCGTGCTGGCCGCGCGCGAGGGCACTCCCGGCGGCGTCGTAGACGACGACCTTCGCGCTCTGCGTGCCGCAGTCCACGCCGATGAGGTACGGGCCTTTCATCGTGCTGTCGGTTCCCTCGTCCTAGCGGACGAGATAGCCGCCGTCCACCGAGAGGACGTGGCCGTTGACGTAGTTCGAGGCGTTGCTCGCGAGGAACACGACCGCGCCCATCAGGTCGGCCGGTTCCCCCCAGCGGTCGGCGGGGATGTGATCGAGCACGCGCTTGCTGCTCTCCGGGTTGCTTCGCGTGTTGGCGGTGATCGCGGTGGCGTAGTAGCCGGGAGCGATGCCGTTGACCTGGATGTTGTACTGGGCGAGCTCGTCGCAGTACGACTTGGTGAGGCCGGCGATGCCGTGCTTCGTCGCTGCGTATGCCGGCGAGAGACGGCCACCGAGGAAGGTGAAGACCGAGCAGATATTGATGATCTTGCCACTGCGCTGGGGCACCATCCGCTGCGCGACCTCGTAGCTCATCTCGAAGGCGGCGGTCAGGTTGACCTGCACCGTCGCATCCCACTGTGCTCGGCCGAAGTCCAGTACCTGCGCGAGAGGGCAGACGCCGGCGCTGTTGATCAGGATGTCGACGGAGCCGAGCCGCTCCACGCACGTGTCCACGATGCGTTTCGGGGTGCCTGCCTCTGTGATGTCGGCCAGCATGAACTCGTAGCGGACCCCCTCGGCCTCGACCATCTGACGCGTCGTGCCGGTGTCCTCGGTGTCGGCGCCAGTGTTGGCGTCGTCGATGATGCTGGGAACCAGCACGTTGGCGCCGCCCTTGGCGAGGGCGAGCGTGAATGCCTGCCCGAGCCCGGTGTTGCCACCAGTCACGATGGCGTTCTTGCCACCGAGACCGAAGTGGCCCATGGTGAAGTCTCCAATCGTCATTCGTGCTCTCTCTCGTGGCGGTTGGTGTTAGTGCCGGCCAAGCTCGTGCCGGCGCGTCCGCATGCTACTGCGGCGCCCTCCGTCGACGGAACACTCGTAACGGGATACGAAACCCTGACGATTGGCATTCGGTCATTGCGGGGATCGTCGGGCGGCACTGGCCCGTCGGTGGCGCGTTGGCAACGCGACACCGGCGGGCGCGCGCCGGACGGCTCAGGTTGGGGCGAAGATCGCCGTCAGTGACGAGTCATAAATATTAGCATCGGGGATGAGTTCGTCGCATACGAGATTCACCGTCAGGAGCACTCCGTTGATGACGGGGTAACCGCGTGTGCCCGCCAGAACCACAGCGACCTCAGCGATGTTAGGCATTCTGGCGAATTGCTCGAATGCGAGATCAATGGAGGTTCCCGTGGTGATGGAGCATCTTGCAGTTGCGCCGCCGCTAATTCGCCAG
>JANONE010000078.1:0-4986 GCA_031420675.1 Ilumatobacteraceae bacterium
CGCCGGGTTCGATCTTCAAGCGCTCGCCGGCCTCGGCCAAGGCGGTGAACATCGCACCGTCGAGCGCGTTGCGTTTGTCCGCACGCGTCATGCGCACATCGGCGATGCCGTCGGTGAGGGTGATGGAGACGCGATCCTCTGACATGCCGCGAGTGTGTCAGGTCAGTTCTTCACCGCTCGCAGCGTGTAGCTCATCGGCGTGCGGTCGGTGCCATCGCGCAGCCACCACTCGCCGCGCTCGTCCTGCACCATGGCATCGGGGTGGAAGGCGTTCCACGGCAGCGAGCGGTGCTCCTCGAAGAGCGTGATGGTGAGCCCGGCGTTCCACAACGCGTTGAAGATCTCGGCCAGTCCGTGGTTGAAGTGGACGATCGTCGGCTCGGCCAAGACGCCGTCGTGCTCGACGTACGTCTTGTCCTCGACGAACACCGTGCCTTCACTCTCGAAGTACGGGAACTCGACCACCAGCAGATGATCCGGTCGCGGGTCGCACATCGTCCACACCACCGGGTGGCCTTCACGGATGAAGAGGAACCCGCCCGGCTTCAGTAGGCCGGCGACCACCTGCGCCCAGCGCGCCACGTCGGGCAGCCAGCACAGGGCACCGACCCCGGTATAGACGAAGTCGTAAGCATCGCTCGGCAGGTGTTGCGGCGCAGAGTACAGATCGCTCTCCACGTAGTCGATCTGCACGGCACAATCGGCGGCGAGCCGGCGGGCGACCTCGAGCGCCGGCCCGGAGAAGTCGAGGCCGGTCATCTGCGCGCCGAGGCGTGCCAACGACGTCGTGTCGGTACCGATGTGACATTGCAGGTGCACGCCGCGCAGGCCGGCAACATCGCCGAGGCGTGGCAGGTCGAAACGCACCACCCCCGACAAGTGGGCCGGATCTGCGAACTTGTGCAGCGCGTAGCCCTGCTCGTGGTGAGGCACCCGGCTGTCCCAGTTGGCCTTGTTGATGCGCGCCCAGTCGCCGAGCGGGGAATCCTTGGTGAGATCAGTCGGCTCCACGGCGACCAGCCTTGCATGCCATGCAACACTGGCCGGATGGAATTGAACCTCTCCGCCGACGAAGTCCTGTCCACCACTCGCGCGGTGCGCAAGCGCCTCGACTTCGACACGCCCGTCGAGCGCGCAGTGATCGAGGAGTGCCTGCAACTCGCGCTGCAGGCGCCCACCGGCAGCAATTCACAGGGCTGGCAATGGTTGTTCGTCACCGACCCGGCCAAGAAGAAGGCCCTCGCCGACATCTACGCCGCCAACTTCGTCCAGTACCGCAAGTTCGCCGCCGCGACCACTTTCGAGGAAGGCGATCTGCGCGGCGAGCAGCAGGGCCGAGTCACCGATTCCGCTCAGTACCTCGCCGACAACTTCCACCGCGTCCCGGTGCTGATGATCCCGTGCATCACCGGCAACCTCGAAGGAGTTCCGTCGTTCGCCGGCGCCTCGATGTGGGGCTCGATCCTGCCGGCGATCTGGAGCTTCATGCTCGCCGCCCGCGCACGCGGCCTCGGTACGGCCTGGACCACCATCCACCTGATGAACGGCGGCGACAAGCAGGCCGCCGAACTGCTCGGCATTCCCGACGGCATGACGCAGGCGGGCCTGTTCCCCATCGCACACACCATCGGCACCGACTTCAAGCCTGCCAAGCGCATGCCGCTGGAACCGATCCTGCATTGGGAGCAGTGGTAGCCGAAGTCTGTTGGGCGCTGGACGCAACTTATTCGACCAGGCGCAGCCCGCTGGGCACGATCGAGGGTTCGGCTTGCGGAAGATCGACCACGAACTCGGTGCGGTGGCCGGGGAAGATGTGCTCCGACAGCAGCACCGGCTCGCCGGCGACAGTAGTGGTGAGTCGTTCGCAACGCAGCACCGGGCTGCCCACAGGCACAGCCAGCAACTTCGCGTCCGCGGCGACAGCGGCAGCCGCGCCGATCGTCTGGGTCGCGCCGCGCAACTCCACCCCGAGCAGTTCGTAGAACGGTTTGCGTTCCACGTCGCGACGACTGAGGTGTTGGCCCAGCTCGGCGGGACACCACACCGTCACCACCGCGAACGGCGCTCCGTCGGCGAGGTTGAGGCGTTTCACCCGCAGGACGTGCTCGCTGCCCAACTGGGCAGCGACATGAGCCGGCGCATCGACGAACGCGAACTCGAGGATCTTGCGCTGTGCAGAGACACCGCGTTCCTCGAGTTGGCGCTCGATCGTGTCCAGGCTGTGCAGCCGCTGTTGCAGCGGGGCCGCCGAAACGAACCAGCCGAATCCCTGTCGGGACTCGACCAGCCCCTCGTCGCGCAGCGTCTCCAACGCGCGCCGCACGGTGACACGACTGACCTCGAACTCGGCCGACAGGTCGCTCTCGCTGGGGAGCACATGCCCGGGGTCCACCGCGTGCACGCGATCGCGAAGCGTGTGGGCGATCTCCTGATAGCGGATGGTGCGCATCGATCATGCCTCACTTTCGGGGAAGCGGTTTGCTCGCTCACTTGTATTATGCTTGTATACATCAGGCCGCCGACGCAAGGGGAACTTGTCATGACCGTCACCGCTGGAACGCCGATCGAGCTGGTCGACAGTGTCTACTCCACCCTGGCCGAGCGGGTCGCCGCCGGCCGCGAGCGGTTCGGCCGCCCGCTGACGCTCACCGAGAAGATCCTGCTCAACCACCTGTCTGTTCCAACCCAGGAGATCGAGCGCGGCGGCACCTACAACGACTTCCACCCCGACCGGGTTGCCATGCAGGATGCGACGGCGCAGATGGCCCTGCTGCAGTTCATGACCGCCGGCCTCCCCACCACGCTGGTGCCCAGCACGGTGCATTGCGACCACCTGATCTCCGCCAAAGTGGGCGCCAAGATCGACCTTGGGGTCGCCATCGACACCAACCGCGAGGTGTACGACTTCCTGCGCAGCGTGTCGGCGAGGTACGGCATCGGCTTCTGGGGCCCCGGTAGCGGCATCATCCACCAGGTCGTGCTCGAGCACTACGCATTCCCCGGCGGGATGATGATCGGCACCGACAGCCACACCCCCAACGCCGGCGGCCTGGGCATGGTCGCCATCGGGGTCGGCGGTGCCGATGCGGTCGACGTGATGACCGGCTTCCCGTTCAACGTGCGCTGGCCGAAGGTGATCGGCGTCAAGCTCACCGGCACCCTGTCCGGCTGGTCGTCACCCAAGGACGTCATCCTCGAGGTGGCACGTGTGCTCACCGTCGAAGGCGGCACCGGCGCCATCGTCGAGTACTTCGGCTCGGGTGCCGACAGCATCAGCGCCACCGGCAAGGCCACGATCTGCAACATGGGCGCGGAGATCGGCGCCACCTGCAGCGTGTTCCCGTACGACCACAACATGGCTGACTACTTGAAGGCCACGGGGCGCGAGGCCATCGCCGACGCAGCAGACAAGGTGGCCGCCGATCTGCGACCCGACGACGGCGCCCTCTACGACCAGATCATCGAGATCGACCTCGACGCGCTGAAGCCACTGATCAACGGGCCGCACTCCCCCGATCGCGCCAATCGCATCGGTGCTGCCGTCGGCGTCGAGGCTCGCGCCAACCACTGGCCGTTGGACATCAGCGCCGCCCTCATCGGCAGCTGCACCAACAGCTCCTACGAAGACATCACACGGGCCGCCTCGATCGCCCGCCAGGCCTCCGCGCGCGGCCTCATGGTGAAGACACCGCTGCTGGTCTCGCCCGGCAGCGAGCAGATCCGCGCCACCATCGAACGCGACGGGCTCATCGCCGACCTGGAAGCCATCGGTGCCACTGTGCTGGCCAACGCATGCGGCCCGTGCATCGGTCAGTGGGATCGCCCCGCCGACGCCAACGACAAGCCGAACACCATCGTCAACTCGTTCAACCGCAACTTCCCCAAGCGCAATGACGGTTCGGCCAACACGCTCTCGTTCGTCACCAGCCCCGACACGGTGGTGGCGCTGGCGCTGTCCGGCCAGCTCGACTTCGACCCATCGGTGGGCACCATCACTGCTCCCGATGGCAGCGAGGTCACCCTCGCTGCGCCCGTCGGTGAGGTGCTCCCCAGCCATGGCTACGACCCCGGCAAGGACACGTTCACCGCTCCCCCGACCGACGGCAGCGGCGTCGCCGTGGAGGTCAGCCCGACCAGCGCCCGCCTGCAGTTGTTGCAGCCGTTCACCGCCTGGGACGGCGCCGACTACCTCGGCCTGCCGGTGCTGATGAAGGCCAAGGGCAAGTGCACCACCGATCACATCTCGGCGGCCGGCAAGTGGCTGACCTACCGCGGCCACCTGGAGAACATCTCCGGCAACCTGTTCCTCGGCGCGGTCAACGCGTACAACGACGCCGTCGGCGAGGGCAAGGACTTCCGCGACGGCAGCACCGACACCTACCCCAACCTGGCCAAGAAGTACAGCGAGGCCGGCGTGCGCTGGGTGGCCATCGGCGACCGCAACTACGGCGAAGGTTCTTCGCGCGAGCACGCCGCGATGGAGCCCCGCTTCCGCGGCGGGGTGGTGATCATCACCCGCAGCTTCGCCCGCATCCACGAGACCAACCTGAAGAAGCAGGGCCTTGTGCCGCTCACCTTCGCCGACCCGGCCACCTACGATCTCATCGGCGAGGACGACCGCATCAACGTGCTCGACCTCCCGCCGGTGCCGGGCAGGAACGTCCGCTGCCAGATCGTGAAGCCCGATGGCACCACCATCGACTTCGAGGGCGCGCACACGTTCAGCGACGAGCAGGTCGAATGGTTCAAGGCCGGCAGCGCCCTCAACGTCGTGCGCAAGAAGGTCGCCGAAGCGGCCAGATAGGAATTCCGTGGTGGGGCGCCACGAGGGTGGCTGATTCTATCCAACCACCAAAGTCCTGTTCCATATAGGTTTCAGCGATCCTCGCTCGCCCATGATCACTCGCAGCGATGACCGGCGACGACGCCTAGAGTCCCGGGTATGGACTTGCTGGAGACGCTTCGATCCACAGGAGCGGTGCGCGG
>JANONE010000079.1:0-12875 GCA_031420675.1 Ilumatobacteraceae bacterium
GAGGTGGAGATCGGCGGCACCTGGCTGACCTCCGATGCGCAGCGCACCCCGATCAACAGCGAGGCCAAGTTGTTGCTGCTCACCCAGGCGTTCGAGACGTGGGACGTGTTCCGGGTCGCAGTCTGCACCGACGCGCTCAACCAGCGCAGCCGCGCGGCCATCGAACGATTGGGTGCCCAGTTCGAAGGCATCCTGCGCCAGCACCGCCCCAACACGGGGCACCTCACCGAGGCCGGCAAGGCTCGCGACACCGCGGCGTATTCGATCCTTCCCGCCGAATGGCCGGCCATTCGCGACCGACTGAGGAGCAGGCTCGATGACTGACCAACGACATGACTGACCAACGACATGACTGACCAACGACATGTCATGCTCATCACCGGCGCCGCGCGTGGCATCGGCGCCGCAGTGGCTCGTGCCGCGGCGGCGAGGGGCTACCACGTGGTGCTGAACTACGCCGCGTCCGGTGACGCGGCCGATGAACTCGCCGCCGAGATCCGCGAGACCGGCTGCCGCGCATTCACCGTCAAGGCCGACGTCGCCGACGAGTCCGCCGTGGTGGCGATGTTCGCTCAGGTCGACGAACGGTTCGGTCGGCTCGACGTGCTCGTCAACAACGCCGGCATCGCCGGTGGTTACGGGCCGCTGGAAACGGTGAACGCCGAGAGCCTTGCCCGCCTGTGGGCTGTGAACATCACGGGACCGTTTCTGTGCGCTCGTGAAGCCGCTGCCCGTATGCGCACCGATCGTGGCGGACGCGGGGGCAGCATCGTCAACATCTCGTCGAAAGCCGCCGTACTCGGCGGGCCGAACGAGTGGGTCTACTACGCGGCGTCGAAGGGTGCCATCGACACGATGACCATCGGTATCGCCAAGGAACTCGCCAACGTCGGCGTGCGGGTGAACGGTGTTCGCCCGGGCCTGATCGAGAGCGACTTCCATCTGCACGCGCCACCGGGGCGCGTGCAGCGCATGGCTCCGTCGATCCCGATGGAGCGATCGGGCAGCACCGATGAGGTGGCCGCCGCCGTGCTCTGGCTCGCGTCGGCTGAGGCGAGCTACGTGACAGGCGCGTTCATCGACGTGACCGGCGGTCGTTGAGCCTGCACCAGCAGTCGGCCGCCGTAGGCGCCGACCACCGCGGTGAGGAGCGCCAGCGCAACCATCGTGGGTGGTAGCGCCTGCGGACCGATGCGGTCGAACAGTTGCCCGATCACCCACGGCATCAGCAGCCCTCCGATACCCGAGGCGGCCACGATGGCCGACGTGTTGCGGCCGCTGAGGGCCAGGTGCGATTCGGCGAAGGCCAGCATCGACGCATACTGCGGCGCCACAGAAAGCGCGAACAGCAACGTCACCACCCACAGCATCGGACCCGGGCCATCGAACGCCATGAACAGCAACGAGGCGACCACCGACATGCCAGTGGTCGTGGCCACCATCCATCCCGGCGACACCCGGCGAGCAGTCCAGATGGCCACTACCCGACCCAAGGCAAAGCCGATACCGAACATGGAGGTGACGCCGGTGGCAGTGGCCGAATCGCCGTAGTCGATCTGCTCCACATACGTGTGGATCCAGTTGATGAAGCCGGTCTCCATCGCCACGTAAGAGAAGAAGAAGGCACAGATCACGCCCACGTGCATTCCCCGCGCGCCGCCGGCGTGGCTGCGCTGCACCGTGGCCAACCTGGTGCGCGTCGGCGACGGGTGCGGCAGCATCAACGCGGCGCACACGGCGGTGAGCGCGGCCATCGGCAGCGCGACGCCCCACACCGAATCGGCGAAGTGCAATGAGCGATTGACGAGGATCGGTGTGACCATCGCACCCAATGCAAAGCACAGGTGGAGTGCGTTGAGCAACGCGCCAGGTCCCCCCGGCCGGCTCCACATCACCAGCGTGTTGCCACTGACGTCGCAGAGCCCGCAGGCGGAGCCGAGCACGGCGAAGGCAGCGACCAGCAACGACAGCGAGGGTGCCAGCGCGATCAAGACGATGGCGGCGGTGGCAGTGGTCATCGCGGCCACCCACCGGCGGTGGCCGCGACCGCTGTCCAGCCCGTGACCGGCGAAGACGGAGCCGAGGATGTACCCGCCGGATTGCCCGACGAATATCCAGGCGATCCCGCCGTCGGTGGTGCCCACCCGGTCGCGAAGATGCGACAGCGCGGGACCTGCGACGCTGAGGCCGAGCCCGATGAGCAAGAAGCCCCCCAAATAGGCGGGCACCGGCGTAGCGCGCGTCCCAGCGCGCGACATGTCGAGAGGTGCCTGCTGCATGTGCTGCGAATCTACGCAACAAGTAGAGTCGATCGTGCATGCAAAACGTGGTGGTGCTCGCACACCCCAACCCGGACGGCTTCACCCACGCCGTTGCCGGACGGGCCTGCGCAGGTTTTCTCGCTGCAGGGCACGAGGTGCATCTGCTCGACCTCTACGCGCTCGGCTTCCGTGCCGCGATGAGCCTCCAGGAACACGTCGCCTACAACGGCGATCACCCCGCGATCGACCCGCTGGTTGTCGAGCACGGCGAACTCGTCCGCAACGCGGGCGCGCTCGTGTTCGTCTACCCGACGTGGTGGAGCTCGTTGCCGGCGATCTTGAAGGGATGGCTGGAACGGGTCATGGTGCCCGGAGTCGCCTTCGTCTTCAACACCGAGGGCAAGGTGCGGCCGGGGCTCACCAACGTCCGCCGCATCGTCGGCATCAGCACCTACGGCTCGCCGCGCGCCTACGTGAAGCTCGTCAACGACAACGGGCGGCGCACCATCACACGCGCGCTACGGCTGAACACCGGCGTGCGCACCCGCAGCACGTGGCTCGGTCTGTACGCGATCGACAACTCGACCGCACCGCAGCGCACCGCCTTCCTCGATCGCGTCGAGAAGAGGATGCGGTCGCTGTGAAGGTCAACCTCGTCTACTGCCACCCGTCGGAAGCATCGATCACGGCAGCAGCCCGCGACCGGGCGTTGGCCGGACTGCACGCCGCCGGCCACGACGTGCGCGTAAACGACCTGTACGCCGAGGGCTTCGTACCCGAGCTCTCGGCGTGGGAGCGCACCAACCACCTGTCCCCTCCGGACACCAAACCCGCCATCGCGCCGTACGCCGACAACCTGCGCTGGTGCGAAGCGTTGGTGCTCGTGTACCCCACCTGGTGGGCAGGCCAACCGGCGATGCTGAAGGGCTGGATCGACCGCGTGTGGGTGGCCGGCGTCGCCTACGAACTGCCTGCCGGCAGCACCAGAATCCGCCCGCAGCTGCACAACATCCGACGCATCGTCGCCATCACCACACACGGCTCCACGAAGTTCGTCAACGCGCTCGAGGGTGAGGCCGGCAAGCGCATCGTCACCCGTTCGCTGCGCGTGCTGTGCAGCAAAAGGGCCCGCACGAAGTGGGTCGCGCTCTACAACATCGACCGCAGCACCGATGCTCGCCGCACCGCCTACCTGTCGCGGGTCGAGAACGCGATGCGAAACCTTCGCTGATCACTGCCGCTGATCACCGCGGCTGCTTGCGGTCGAAGCGGGTGACCACTTCCACGTGTGCGGTGTGCGGGAATAGATCGAGCACGGTGGAGCCTGCGTGGCGGTAGCCGTGGACAGCGAGCAGCGTGGTATCCCGAGCCAACGACGCCGGGTCACAGCTGACCAGCACCACACGGGCGGCGCCGGTCGCCGCCAGCACGTCGGTGGCCCGGCGGCCGAGACCCGCTCGGGCGGGATCCACCACGGCCAGCTCCACGGGCTGCGGCGCCCACCGCTCGAAGGTGGTGCGGCGCACGATGGCGCGATCCCCGAGGTTCGCCACCGCATCGGCACACGACGACGGCGAACTCTCGACCATGATCGATCGCTGTGCCCCGAGCGTGGCCGCGAACAGCCCGATGCCACCGTAAGCGTCCAGCAGCGGCCCCTGCAGGTCGGTGAGCGCATCACCGCATGCCTGGCGAACGGTGCTCACGAGCAGCTCGGCGGCAGCCGGGCCCGATTGGAAGAAGGACGCGGCGGTGACCTGGAGCCGGGCACCGGCGACATGCTCGTGCAGCACCTCGTCGGCCCCGATGGCGACATGCGCAGGCAAGCCGGTGATCCGTGCCGTGGGCGACGGCGACCATGCAGTCGCCTCGCCCGTCGCGACACTCACCCGCAGCGACAGCTCGTCGGTTCCCGCCACCCGCGCCTGGGGCAACAACTCGGCCAGGGCCGCGTGCGCCACCATGCAGGAATCGAGTGCGACCACCCGATGGCTCGATGCCGCCCGCAAGCCCACACGGCCGTCGGGTGCGACAGCCAGGCGCATGCTGGTGCGGTACTCCCAGGGGCCGACGGCCCCGCCGAGCTGCACGATCGCGTCGGGCAGCTTCGCGGTGCGGCGCAAGGCGTCGGCGACGACGTCGGCCTTCCATCGCAGCTGCGCCGCCGGGGCTGCGTGCTGCCACCCGCAACCGCCGCACCCCTTCGCCAGTTCGGGGCACGGCGGCAGTATCCGGTCCGGAGACGCGTCGACGATCTCCGCGACCGACCCCTTGGCGAAGTCGCGCTTGTCGGTACGGATCGCGACGCGCACGGTCTCCCCCGGCAGAGCACCCTCGACGAAGACGACGCGACCGTCGGAAAGGCGAGCGATTGCGTCGCCGCCTGCCGCCATCTTCTCGACGTGCACGGTCTCGCCGTTCGTCCCCTCGTCACCAGCTGGCATCACCACCAGCCTACGGACCTGGCTCTACCTCACGCCGCGCACTACCCTCGCACCGATGCCTCGGATCGAGATCGCCCCCAGCGTGCTGCCTGCCGACTTCGCCCGCCTCGGCGAGGAGGTCGCCGCCTTGGAAGCCGCCGGCGTCGACCGCATCCAGTGGGACGTCATGGACGGCCAGTTCGTGCCGAACCTCACCTTCGGGCCCGGCGTGATCGCAGCCGCCCGCAAGCACACCACGCTGCCGTTCGAGGCCCACCTGATGGTGCTGACGCCCGACATCATGGCCGCCGACTACGTGAAGGCCGGCTGTGAGCGCCTGATCGTGCACGCCGAGGCCTGCACCCACCTGCATCGCACGCTGGGCAACATCGCATCACTCGGCGCCAAGGCGGCGGTGGCCCTGAACCCGGCGACGCCGATCTCGGCGGTCGCCCACGTGCTCGATCTCGTCGACATGGTGCTGATCATGACGGTCAATCCGGGCTTCGGCGGTCAGCGGTACATCGCGACCATGGAACCCAAGATCCGCGAGTTGCGTGCTCTCCTTGCCGCCGAGGGGCTGACCGACGCTGTCGACATCGAGGTCGATGGCGGCATCGGCCCGGCCACGATCGGCGCCGCTGCGGCGGCAGGCGCCAACGTGCTGGTTGCCGGCAGCGCGTTGTATGGCGATCCCGAGGGCCTGCCCCACGCTGTGGCCGACCTGCGGGCACGAGCCGAAGCCGCTTTCCCCGGCTGACGGCCCGATGCCGGGCCACTGTCGCGCACCCCTTTCGTAGAGTGCTCGGTGATGGCGTTGCAGCGGCTCTCCACTCCCTATGGTCAGCCCGCGTTCCGCGCCCTTCGCGCGGCTGTCGATCGCGTGCAGGGCGGCGATCCGTTGGCGGCGGTCACCGTGCTGGTGCATTCCAACGCAGTGGGGGTGGCGGCCCGCCGTTGGCTCGCCGCCAACGGTGGCGTGGCAGCAGCGCAGTTCATCACTGCATTCCGCTTCGCCGAGCTGCTCGGCGGTCAGGCCCTTGCCGAAAGCGGTCGGCGGCCCGTCTCCACACCCGTGGTCGATGTCGCCGTGCGCCAGGTACTGGCCGCTTCCGCGGGCATCTTCGGGCCCATTGCGCAACACCGAGCCACCATCACCGCCCTGCGCGACGCGTACCGCGATCTGCGCCACGTGCCGGCTCCAGCGCTGCAGCGGCTCGCCACCCACGGCTCGCTACGTGCTCGCGAGGTCGTGCGCCTGCACCGGTCCGTGCACCAGGCACTGCGACGCGAGTGGTACGACGAAGCCGACCTGCTGCTGGCGGCGTGCGCGACGGCGGCCCGGGCCCCCGATCGCACGGTGGTCTTCCTTCCCCAACGGCTGCGGCCCACCGAGCAGGCGCTGCTCGATGCACTGGCACAACACGGCGAGGTCGTGCTGCTGGAGGGCGAGCACCGCACACCCGAGGGTGTCACGCTCGACGTGGTCGATGCGTCCGACGCCGACGAGGAGGCGCGCGAGGCCGTGCATCGGGTGGTCGCAGCGGTGCACGAGGGCATACCGCTGCACCGCATCAGCATCGTGTGGCCCCGCAACGAGCCCTATGCGCGACTGGTCGGCGAGCACCTGCACGCTGCCGGCATCGCATGGAACGGCCGGCCTGGCATCGCCCTGCACGAGCGGTTGGCAGCCCGGCTGGTCCTCGATCTGCTGCGCCTCGATCGCCGCGGGATTCGGCGAGCCGACCTGTTCGCCCTGCTCGCGCACGTGCCGGCGCGCACGCCCGACGGAGCACTGGTCGCCCGCCAGCGGTGGGAACGTCTCTCGCGCGAAGCAGGGCTTGCGGGCGATGCCGACTGGGCAGGCCGCCTCACGGCGTTCAGCGAACGAAAGCGCGCTCAGGGCGACGAGCGCAACGCTGATGCGGCACTGGAGCTGCAGGGCTTTGTGGCCGACCTGCGCAGCCAGTTGGGCGATCCCGATGCCGCGCGGCCTTGGCAGCACTGGGCCGACCTCAGCCATCGCTTCCTGCAGCGCTGGCTGGGCGGCCATCGCGGGGTCAACGCCTTGCCACCCGACGAGTACGAGGCGTTCACCGCCGTGCAGGCTGCTCTCGATCGCCTCGGCCGCCTCGACGCGTTGGCCGAACCTGTCACCCGCAGCGTGTTCGCCCACACGTTGGAATCCGAACTCGACAGCGCACCAGGGCGCGTGGGTCACATCGGCGTGGGCGTGCATGTCGGCCCGCTCTCCTTCGCCGTCGGTCAGCCACTCGAACTGCTGCTGGTGGTCGGCGCCTGCGAGGGCTTGCTTCCTGCTCCACCTCCACAAGAGGTGCTGCTGGGCGATGGCGATCGCGCGCTCACCGAGGGGGCACTGCCCACCAACACCGACCTCGCCACCGAGCAGCAACAGCAACTCTGGGCAGCGCTGGCCGGCACCGACCGCGCCGTGCTGCTGACACCCCGCGGCGACCTGCGCGCCACCACGCTGCGCCAGCCCTCGCGCTGGATCGCCGAGCTGGCGCAGGCCATGCCGATGCACACCGGTTCGGTGCCATCGTTCGCCGCCGGCGTTGCCGATGCGGCGTTTCCCGCCACGGTCTCGCAGCACCGGATCCGCGCGCTCACCCATGCGGCGCGCGCCGGCCACGTGGTCGCCGACCATCCGCTGATGGAGTCGCTCGAGCCGCTCCGGCTCGGCTCGGCGATGATGGCGGCGCGGGCGCTCCCCCTGCTCACCGAGTACGACGGCGACCTCAGCGGGCTGATCATCGATCCCTTGGGCAACAAGCCGGTGTCACCCACGCGGCTCGAAGCCTGGGTCAGCTGTCCACACGGCTGGTTCATGCAGTACGTGCTGGGCCTGCAACCGGTGGAGCAACCCGACGAGCAGCTGCAGATCACACCCAAGGATCGGGGCACACTCGTGCACGCCGCCCTCGACCACTTTCATCGCGCGGTGATCAATGGCTCGTTGCCCCAGCCGGGGCCGAGCGGGTGGACACCCGACCACCTGGCGGCACTGCTCGCAGCCTTCGCGCTCGTGGCCGGCCAGCTGGAGCAGGAGGGCGCCACCGGGCGCACCGCGTTCTGGCGCAGCGAGCAGAACCGCCAACGTCACGAACTGACCACCTGGATGCAACACGACAGTGAACACATCGCCCAGCGACGGTCGCAAGTGGTTGCTTCGGAACACCGCTTCGGCTTCGGGGAGGGTTTCGCGCCGCCGGCCGTGATCCGGTTGGCCGACGGTACCGAGGTTCAATTGCGCGGGTCGGTCGATCGCATCGATCGCTGCGGCGACGGCAGCCTGGTGGTAACCGACCACAAGACCGGGAGCGCCGGAAGCTTTCGCGACATCACCGACCTCGACCCCACGGCCGGCGGTACCAAGCTGCAACTGCCCGCGTACGCGGCCGCCGCGCTGGCAATGGCGGGCGAAGGCGCCGGCACGCCCGTGATCGCCGAGTACGGCTTCTTCGGCAAAGCCGACTTCAAGCGCATCACCTGCCGAATCGGGGCGGAAGCCTGGCCGCAGGTCGCGACTGAGCTGCAACACATCCTCGATGGAATCCGTTCAGGAATCTTCGTGGCCCGGCCGGAGAAGTCGCAGTACCGCCTCAGCTTCGTTCCGTGCGAGTACTGCGACCCCGATCACCTCGGTACGGCCGAACGGTGGTCGGAGTTCGAGCGAAAGTTCGCCGACCCACGGGTGGCCGGTCTGCTCGGCATCACCGACGACGGCACCACCGACAACGGCACGTCAGCGGGTTCGTCGACCGACTCGTCGGACGCCACGGAGCGCAACGATGGCTGACCAACTCGACCTGTTCAGCTCGTCGGACCCTTCCCCGGCGCCGCCACCCGGGGCGGCACCGACGTCGGCACCGACGCCGCCTCCGGCAGCGGTCGCCGGCCCGGAAATGGCTGCGGCACCCGACCAAACCGATCGCGACCTGGTCACCGGCGCCCTCGGCACCACCCTGTTCGTGGAAGCCGGTGCCGGCAGCGGCAAGACGACCGCACTCGTGCGGCGGGTGGTGAACCTGATCCTGAGCGGCGTCCCGGTCGGCAGGATCGCGGCGATCACCTTCACCGAGAAGGCCGCCGCCGATCTGCGCCACAAGATCCGCAGCACGCTGCAGAGTGCTGCCACCACGGCAGGAAGCGACGCGCCGCTCGCCGCAACCGCTCTCACCGAGCTCGATCTGGCCCCCATCGGCACGCTGCACGCGTTCGCCCGCCGCCTGCTCAACGAGTTCCCCGTGGAGGCACAACTGCCACCGCAGTTCGGTGTTCTCGACGAAGTGCAGAGCGCGACGGCGTTCCACGAACGCTTCACCGACTTTCTCGAGACCCTGCTCGACGATCCTGCGTCGGTGCGCCTGGTCGAGCTGTGCCAGTACGACAACTTCGGCGTCGAGAAGGGCGTCCGTCGGATGGCGGAGGACTTCCAGGCCAACTGGGATCTCGTGGCCGAGCGCGTCTCGCCCGAGCCACCCCCGCAGATCGACGAGGTGCCGGTCCAGCGCCGGCTCGCCGATCTATGTGCTGCCGCGGCCTCGTTCCAGCCACCGCCCGGTGACTCACAGGAGAAGGTGTGCCGCGAGTTCGCCGAACGTGCCCAGCACCTGGCCGGGCCGTTGCCGTTCGGCGAGTTGCTCCGCCTGCTGGGCGTTGTCGCCAAGTCGAAAGCGATGGGCAACGCTGCCAACTGGAAGAAGCATCACCGCGCCGACGACGTGCTGCCTGCGTTCAAGGCAGCGGTCACCGCCGCGGCCGACGCCGCCAAGGCCGCGATGCGCGACGTCAACGACGAACGCCGCCTCACACTCGGTGCCCTGCTGCGCGACTTCACGCTCGGGTCGGTGCAGCTTCGCCAACTCGACGGCGAGCTCGAGTTCCACGATCTGCTGGTGCTGTCGCGCCGGCTGGTGGCGACGAACGAGGAGGTGCGCGCCCAGTTGCACCAGCGCTACACCCACCTGCTGCTCGACGAGTTCCAGGACACCGACCCGATCCAGCTCGAATTGGCGGTACGGATCACCGCGGCTCCAGGCGACCAGTCCCATGACCAGTCGGGCGATTGGCGAGCGTTGCGACCGTTGCCCGGCCGACTGACGGTGGTGGGCGACCCGAAGCAGAGCATCTACCGCTTCCGCCGCGCCGACATCGCCCAGTTCCTACGCGCCCGCGAGCAGATCGGCGCCGAGCGCGCCACCCTGTCGGCCAACTTCCGCAGCGCGGCGCCGGTCATCGACTGGGTCAACACCACCATGGGCCGGCTCATCCAAGCCGAACCCGACGTGCAACCTGCATATGAGCCGCTGGTGGCCGCGCGCCACGGTGGCCACGCCCACGGCTCGGTCACCGTGTTGGGCGCCGAACCGCACGTCGATCTTCCACGCGCGGCGGCGGAGACCCTGCGAGAACTCGAAGCTGCAGATGTCGCCGCTGTCGTGGTGCAGGCACTGGCCGAACAGTGGCCGGTGTGGCGCGACGGCGCGCTCCATCCCTGCCGACCGGGCGATCTCGCCATCTTGTTGCCCTCGCGGCTCTCCCTCGCGGCCCTGCAAGTGGCGCTGGCAGCGCGCTCGGTGCCGTACCGCGCCGAGAACAGCTCGCTCGTGTACGCGGCGCCCGAGGTGCGGGCGCTGATGCTCGCGCTGCGCGCCGCCGACGACCCCACCGACGAACTGGCCATCGTCTCCGCGTTGCGCACTCCCCTGTTCGGTTGCAGCGATCGCCATCTGTACGAGTGGAAGGTCACGAACGGTCAATGGTGGCGCTGGGGCAACGTGCCCGACGAGCTGCGCGAGCACCCTGTCGCGCGAGCTCTTGTGTGCCTCGGCGAGGTGGCGACACGTATTCCGTACAGCACTCCTTCGCAACTGCTGTCGTGGCTCGTGCGCGAGCGCTGCGTGATGGAGTTGGCCCTCGCCCAACGCGACAGCCGCGACGTCTGGCGCCGCGTGCGCTTCGTCATCGACCAGGCTCGCGCCTGGAGCGAAGCAGGCGGCCATGGCGTGCGCCGCTACCTGCTGTGGACCCGGCTGCAGGGCGACGAAGGACGGTTCGTCGCCGAGACGGTGCTGCCCGAGACCGACCACGACGTCGTGCGCATCATGACCGTGCACGCCGCCAAGGGGCTCGAGTTCCCCATCACGATCGTCTCCGGCCTCACGGCCAAGCCGCAGGGCACCCGCGGCCGCCGGGTGGTCTGGCCGCCGGGCACCTGGACCCTCAGCGAGGCCGACGACCCCACCTACGAGCAGTTCGCCCCGGTAGACGAGCAGATGGGCGAGGCCGAACGGCGGCGCCTGCTGTACGTCGGTTGCACCCGCGCGATGGACCACCTGGTGGTGTCGCTGCACCGTGGCGAGCGCTCGAACGGGTCGGCCGCCAATCAACTCGCCGTGGCCAGCGACGGGGCGCACCACCTGCCGTTCGTCGCCACCGACGCTGTGCTCCCGGCGCCGGCCTTTGCCGCATACGAACTGCCATGGGCCGATGAGACGACATGGTTCACAACCTGGCAGGCCGACCTCGCGCGGGCCAGCCGCCCGGCAGCCCTGAGCGCGACCACGCTCGCCGGCCGGCTGGCCCCACGCCCGGAGCGGGCGGCTGCTGCGGCCGACGAGGGTGCCCGCAAAGATCCGGTCGATCTCGATCTCCCGCCGTGGCAGCGTGGGCGCTACGGCACCGCCGTGGGTCGCGCGGTGCATGCCGTGCTGCAGTTCGCCGATCTGCGCACCGGCGCCAACGTGCCTGGCCTCGCCGCGGCACAGGCCGCCGCAGAAGGTGTCCTGGGCTACGAGCGCACGATCGAGCGGCTCGCCCGTTCGGCGTTGCAGGCGCCCGTCGTCGCGCAGGGCATCGGTGGGCCGCACTGGCGCGAACTGTTCGTTGCCACCGAGATCGCCGGCACGGTGGTGGAGGGCTACATCGATCTGCTCGTGCGCCTCCCCGATCGCGGACTGGTGGTGGTGGACTACAAGACCGACCAGATCGCCGACGGGCCCGAGCGCGCGCAACGCCTGCAGCGTTACGGTGTGCAACTCGCCGCCTACGCCCTGGCGCTCGAGCAACTACTGGGCGAGCCGATCGCCGCCGGGGTGCTGGTGATGTGCCGGCCCTCTGGCACTGCGGAGCAAGTGGAGATCGGCGACTGGCAGAACCTTCGAGAATCGCTACGCACCCGGCTGATCGCCGCCGACTGAAGTCGCGACCTGCCCCTCGGCCGCGGCCGGGTCGACGGCTTCGGAGAGCTCGACTGTCGAGTCGGGTACCTGGCCCGCCGTCACTCGGTGCCGTCGCTTCCCACGGGTCCTCGGCGGCGGCTCACTGGCGCTCATCTCACGCAGCGATCTCCCGATTCCGAACACCAGGTGCTTCACCAGCACCAACGCAACCAGCACGCCAAAGGCAACTGCCAGCGGCCGCAAGACGGCACCCATCATCGACGACCTCTGACCCTTCAGTGGTGTTAGCACCCCGGTGTCCACCGGCGTGCCGTCGGCCTGCAGCGTTCGGACAGGGTCCTCCACGTGAGGGCAGTCGATGTCGCTGTCGTTGGCACCGATCACTGCGTCGCCGCCGAACAGTGGCGTCGCCTCGCGCATGGTGCTGACCAGCAGTCCGCTCTCGGCATCGACGGCGACACCCACGATGTACTGCGTGCCCAGCTCGAGGAAGTGAGTTTCCTCGCCGTACCGCACGTCGACAAGATTGCCGCCGGTGTAGCCGTCGAGGTTGCCGGCGAGCACGCGATCCAATCGGAATCGGGCAGTGGTGGGCGGTTGGTCGGTGTTGGCGAGTTGACCGACGAAGACCGCCCGCGCCGGTGCCGGAGCGGAGCAGCCGGGCGGCACCACGACCAGCGGCCCCAACGCCGGCGGCAGCACCCCCGGGGGCAGGGTCGTCGCGGGCGTCACGGTCTCGACAGGAACGCCCGTGTCGACCGGCGCCGCCGGGTCGGTGGGCGGCACCCCGGCCGTGGCGCGACCGCTCCACAAGAGCACGGCCAACATGGCCAGGACCACCCAACGCAGACGTCGCATCGTCCGGCCACGCTAGTGACCCGGCGGCTCGATGGTGTGGCAGCTCGATGGTGTGGCAGCTCGATGCCCCCGGTGGGTCGGTTGCCCTGGATCTGGGCGCGATTCGTCTCGAACACCGAGACGAATCG
>JANONE010000080.1:0-3951 GCA_031420675.1 Ilumatobacteraceae bacterium
TTCCACGGCTCGGGCCATCAAAGGCGTCGGCTTGCCCTCACGAAGATCGCCACCGACCGGCTTGCCGGTGATGGTGGCGTCGCCGAACGCACCCATCACGTCGTCGCGCATCTGGAAGGCATCACCCAATGGCAGGCCGTAGCCACTGAGCAACGGGAGCAAGAGGTGGGCGCGCTCGGGTGCAGCCATCACTGCCCCGAGGTGGAGGGGGCGTTCGATTGTGTACTTGCCACTCTTGTAGCGGCAGATCTGCTCGGCCTTGTGCCGGCGACGCTCGTTACGCACGCTGCCGATGATGTCGAGCACCTGGCCGACGTTGAGCTCGATGCGCAGCTCGTTCCAGATCGCCCAGGCCTCCTTTCCCGCGTCGGCCATCAGCATGTCGCTGTAGACGAAGGCCAGATCCCCGACCAGGATGGCGACACCTTCGCCGAAGCGGCGGGCCTCACCGGCCCACGCGCCGTCGCGGTGGTGCTGGGCGAAGACGGTGTGCGTGGTGGGGTTGCCACGACGGCTGGCCGCGTCGTCCATCACGTCGTCGTGGAAGAGCGCAAAGGCGTGCATCAGCTCGAACGCAGCGCCGGCATTGGCCACCATCGGATCGGCGGGGTCGCCCCCGGCGGCCGCGAACCCCCAGTGGCAGAACGCTGGGCGCAGCCGCTTGCCGCCCACCAGCACGAGACGGCCGATCTCGGCCATCGGCTCGGCGAGGTCGGCATCGAATGCAGCCCAGCGGGTTTGTTCGGGCTGCAGGAACTCGCGCAGCCGCTGCTCGACCCGCGCCGCGATCGCGGCAAGCGAGGGCGGTACGGAGGGCGAGGTCACGGGTGGCAGGCTAGGCCGCGGGCGGTGCAAGCAGGGCGGCCCGCAGGCTCAGGCGTCGTCGCCGAGCTCGGCGACGACTTGCTCGATCTGGAGACGGGCGTTGCCGATGCGGTCGCGGCAGAAGCCGATCAGCTCGGCCGCTCGCTGCACCTGCGCGGCCAGCACGTCGACGTCGACATCGGTGCGCTCGAGCTCGGCGAGGATGGTTTCCAGCTCGCTGAGTGCCTCGGCGTAACCGGCTGCGACGGGTTCCTGCTGGCTCCCTGGGGGGCTCATGGTCGGGTCTCCTCCACACGGCTGCGCGCCGTGCCGTTGGCAAAGGTAGTGACGATCTCGTCGCCGTGCTGCAGCTGGGCGGCATCGCGCACGGTGCGACCCTCGGCGGTGCGGGTGATGCTCCAGCCGCGCGACATCGTGTGCACGGGGTCGAGCAGGCGCACCCGCTGGGCGACGGCCTCGAGGTGGCGGGCCTCGGGATCCAGCCGCTGGGGCGCACGGGACACTGCCGATACGGCCGCAGCCAACCTGGTGTGGGCACGCTCGACCACGCGGCCGGCGCCGATGCCCACGCGCCGCGCTCGCTGCGCGAGCCGTTCGTCGGCTCGCTCGACCGCGGCGACCACTCGGTGGCGGATGCCATGCGCGAGCTCGGCCACGTCGGTGCCGGCAATGGTGATCGCCCGCTCGGCCTTGCGCTCAATGGCGGTCCAGACAAGCTCGGTGCGCAGCTGAAACGCCTGCACGTGCTCCACCACGGCGGCGGCGCAGGCAGTGGGGGTCTTCAACGCGCTGTGCGCGACCTCGTCGGCCACGGCTCGGTCGATCTCGTGACCGATCCCGGTGAACACGGGCAACGGTGACATTGCGATGGCCGTCGCGATCGCCTCGTGGTCGAAGGTGGCCAGCTCACTGCGGCTGCCACCACCACGGACGATCACCACCACATCGAGGTCGCGACGGCGGGCGAGTGTACGCACGCCGGCCGTCACCTCGGTGACCGCCCACTCGCCCTGCACACGCACATCCACCAAGTGCAGCTGGAACGCCAGACCGCTGCGCTCGATCTCGTGCAGGAAGTCGGCCCAGGCGGCACTGGCCTTGCTGGCCACGACGCCCACGCGCAGCGGCGCCGGCGGAACCGCAACGCGCTTGTTCCGGTCGTAGAGGCCGGCCGCGACGAGACGGCGTACCACGTCGTCGCGCTGTAGCGCCAGCTCGCCGAGCGTGAACCGCGGGTCGATGCCACTCATCTTCAGGCCCAGCTGCCCGGATGGCGCGAAGAAGTCGAGATGGCCGAAGATGCGTACCTTCAGCCCGTCGGCCAAGCGCAGACGATTCTTCAACAGCAACGGCTTCAGGCGCGCCTGCGCGGGTGCGAAGAACTGCACGTTCAGCGCTGCTTTGCCGTCGTCGGTTTCCTCCACCAGGCGGAAGTAGGCGTGCGGGCCGCGCACGCTCCAACCCTGGATCTCGCCACGCACCCACACGCCGTCGGTGAACTTCCGGCGCAGGGCGCCGTTGATGGCATCGGCGAGCTCTCCCACCGAATACGTCGGTTCGCCACCATCGTCGAACGCGAGATCGAATGCCGGCTGGCTCATGGCTGCCACCACAGTCGGAACGAAGTCGGGCCAACCGGCTGCATCGGGTCGGTGGTGACCGCTGCGCCAACAGTTGCACGAACTGCTGCTACCCCGAGGGGCGTTGCATCGAGCGCGTGGACGGCAGACATCGCGGCAGAGGCTACGTGGTGCGAACTGCGACCGCGCTGGCCACCGGTCGGTTCAGGCGCCGAGCTCGCGCACGTTGTCGAACTCGGGATCGTCGAGTTCGCCGAACAGCTCGCCGTCGATAGGGAGCGACTGCTTGCGGCGCAGATCGTCGATGGAATTGAGAGGCCGTACGAGCGCTCGCCGACGAGTGGTGGCCAGCTCCTCGAACGAGCGGTTGACCATGTCGAACTGGCGACGCACCTTGTCGACCTGCTCGGTGTACTTGCCCCATTGTTGGTCGAACTTCCCTAGCAACCCGAGTATCTCCTGGCTGGTCTGCTCGATCATGAAGTTGTCGAACGCCTGGCGGATGACACCGAGGAAGGCGAAGAGGGTGAGTGGCGAACAGATGACGACGTGTTGTGCCATCGCCTCCTCGACCAATGATGTGTCGGACTCGTGGATGAACGCGGCCAAGCTCTCGTTGGGCACGAACAGCAACACGTTGTCGACCGTGGGCCGATCGTCGGCCTGGGCGTACTCGCGCTTGGCCAGCTCGCGCACCCGGGCCCGCACGTCGCGCACGAACGTGGCGCGATGGGCCGAACGCTCGGCCTCACTGCCGGCTTCGAGGAACTTGAGGTACGACGCCATCGGGAACTTGACATCCATGAACAGCACGTGCCCCTTGGGCAGCACGAACGTGAAGTCGGGGATGCCCGTTCCCTCACCCGAGACGGCCGTGCGCTTGAAGTAGTTGACCTTCTCCTGCATGCCCGCCATGCGCAGCACGTCTTCCGCCATGCGCTCGCCCCATTGACCGCGGGCGTTCGACGACGCCAGCGCCTCGCGCAGGCTGTTGGCGGTGCCGGCCAGCGACTGGGTGATCTCGGCATGCACCTGCAACGAGCGATCGACCTGGCCGAACCGCTCGCTGGTGGCGTCGCCCAACTGCTGCACCAGTTGCGAGAGCCGACCGAGATCGGCGTGGACGCCCGACTGCACCTCGCCCAACTTGGCGTCGATGAGCTGTTGGCGGCCCGCCAGCGAGGCATCGGCCGCCTGTGTGTGGGCGCCGAGTTGCTCGCGAGTGAACAGCACCGCCTGCTCGACGGCTGCCTGCACCGCCATGTCGCGCTCGCGCGCGGCACGCTCGTTCGCATGAGCAACGGCCGCGGCGACGGCCTGCTGCACCAATGCCTGCGGCACCTCGGCCACCGCAGCGACGCAACGCCCGGCGAGCAGCCAGGTGACGGCGGCAACGGCGACGACGAGGAGGGCAACCAGCACGAATTCCATGCCCCTCATCATGACGAAAGGGTGTGACAGGGTTCGCGGATGGCCCAAAACCCCAGCTCAGCTGGCGAAGAGCCGGCATCTGGTCGCGATTCGTCTCCAACATGGAGACGAATCG
>JANONE010000081.1:0-2712 GCA_031420675.1 Ilumatobacteraceae bacterium
CCCCATCGCGAACATGTCCTCGTTGGCGAACCAACCCCAGATCGGCTGGCGGATGGAGTCGTGCAATTCCTTCGCGACGTAGGTCCACGCCGGCGCACCGGGCCCGCCGTTGAGGAACTTGTAGCTACATCCGATCGCCAACTGCACGCCGCATGCACGCAGGTCGATTTCGATCGCGCCGACGGCGTGCGACAGATCCCACACCGCGATGGCCCCGGCCGCGTGCGCGCGAGAAGTCTCGCCGGCGACATCAGCCAACTCGGCGGTGCGATAGTCGATGACCGAACGAACCATCACGATCACGTCATCGAGCTGATCGAAACCGTGGCGCACGGTGAGCCCGAGGGCATCGGCGATGCCGTCGACCACGTAGCGGTCGGTGGGGAAGTCGTCCTCGCTGATCGCGATCACCGTGCGCGCAGCCCCCGCACTCGAGGACAGCCCGATCGCCGCGTGCACTGCCTGGTAGACGTTCAGCGTGGTGTTGTCGTGCAGCACCACCTCGCCAGGGCCGGCGCCGATCAAGGGGGCAAGGAGATCACCCACCCGCTGCGGCATGTCGAGCCAGTGATCCCAGCTGCGGATCAGGCCGGTGGCCCAGTCGGCGTTGTAGATCTCCGTGAGTCGCTCGAGCGTGCGCTTCGGCGGCATTCCCAGCGAGTTGCCGTCGAGGTAGATCACCGACTGGTCGGGAATGTGGAAGCGCTCACGGAACGGGGCCAACGGGTCGGTGGCATCCAGGGCCAGGGCATCGTCACGACTGATCACGACGCGTCAGCTTGCCAGACCCACTGATCCTGCGCACCTTGACCCTCGGCACCGTGACGACTTGGGCACCGTGAAGGACCTCGGCACCGTGAATGACCCCGGCACCGTGATCCGAGTGGGTACTCGCACCCCGGGGTGGGAGTACCCACTCGGACGGCGCAGAGGTACTCGGACCGACGGGGTGGTACTCGGACCGGCGTCGTGGCACTCGGACCGACGGGGTGACACTCGGACCGGGGTCGTGGTACTCGGAGGGTTAGCGGAGGGCGATGAAGCTGGCGTGGCGGACGAGGCCGTCGTTGGTGAACTCGGCGATCTCCACCAGTGCCCGCAGGTCGGGGCGTACCCAGGTCACGCCCGCGGTGTACGACCGGGGAGGCGTGCGACTGAACGGGCACTCGCTCGTCTGCCGGGAACGCAGCTCGGCGGTCAGCGACTCCAACAACGCCTGGGTGAAGCCGGTACCGACGCCACCGGCGAACTTCAGCGAGCCATCGGGCTGCGCGACCCCCACCAGCAACGCGCCGAACGTGTTGGACCGCGACCCGGTGCCGGCGTTGAAACCACCGATCGTCACCTCCACCCGTGTGCGATTCTTCACCTTGCGCCAGTTCGGTGTGCGCTTGCCCGGCTGGTAAGGGGTGCCCAGCCGCTTGGCCATCACGCCTTCCAACCCACGTTCCACGGTGGCCTCCAGCAGAGCGGCGCCGTCACCCACGCGGTGCGCGGGCACCATCCAGTTCGCACCCGGTTCGAGGAGCGAGGCCAGGAGCGCGCGCCGCTGTTCGTACGGCAACGAGGTGGTGTCGGAGCCGTCGATCTGCAGCACGTCGAACGCATAGAACGCAACCTGTGTCTCGTGGCGCTGGAGCATCTCGAAGCTGGGCCGACCGTTGGGGTCGAGCACGACCAACTCGCCGTCGATGATCGCCGACGGCGCGTTCACCGCGGTGCCGAGGCCGGAGAGCTCGGGGTACTTCGCCGTCACGTCGAGGCCGCTGCTGCTCTGCAGGCGCAGGTCGCCGTCGTTCACGAAGGCGAGTGTTCGGTAGCCGTCCCACTTGATCTCGTAGGCCCATTGCTCGTCCTGCGAAGACGGTGGGAGCGAGCCGAGTGAGGCCTTCATCGGCTCTATCGGGAACCTCAGCGCCATCAGTCCGTCACCGTTGTCCTGGCTATTGCCGTCAGTGCTTGGGGAGGCGACTGGTTATCACGCCGTCGGCCTCCAGCTGATCCAGGTCAGCCTCGTCGAGGCCGAGCAGGTCGGACAGCACCGAGCGGTTGTCCTCGCCCCGATAGCGCGGCTCGCCGCCCACCCGCACGTCACTGCCCTCGAACCGCCAGGGTGCGTTCGGGATGCGCATCGTTCCCTCGCCGCGATCCGAGACCTCCACCACCACCTCGCGCTCGCGCGCCCAGTCGGTGTCGCACACGTCGTGCACCGACCGCAGCCGGCCGACGGCCAGTTTGTGGCGCGACATGGCCTCCTCGATCGCGTCGGCACTGGGCATCGTCGCGGCCCACTCGTGCAGCAGGTCGTGGATGTCGTCGACGTGGTGCAACCGCGAGGCGGTGTCGGCGAACCGCGGGTCATTGCACAGATCGGAGCGACCGATGGACTCCATGTAGAAATCGAACGTCTTGTTCTCCGCCGGGTGGCCGCTGACGACCACCGACTCGCCGTTGGCCGCCGTGAGGACGGGGTAGTCCATCGGACGGAAGCTGCGGATGACGCCGTCGGGCACAGGGTCGTCCCACAGGCCATCGTGTGCGTGCTCGTTCACGTACAGCATCGTCTGCGCCATCGACACGTCGATGCGGTCGCCGCGACCCGTTCGCTCTCGTTGGTACAACGCTGCCAGCACAGCGGCGGCGAGCTCGAGCGCGGTGTAGACGTCGGCGTGGCTGTGTGGGTCGTTGGCGTAAGCACTCTCCTGCCCCACG
>JANONE010000082.1:0-4258 GCA_031420675.1 Ilumatobacteraceae bacterium
TACTCGCGCAAACATGAATGGGGGAAGAAGATGGGTCACTTGAACGCACCGTCACGGCGCAAGCCGGGCCGGCTGCTGGCCGCCTTGGTCATCAGTGCAGGTCTGATCGGAGCCGCGTGCGGCGGCGACGACAGCAGCAGCAAAACCACCGACGCGACATCGCCGGGTTCCGAGACCACTGGTCCCGAAGGCAGCGACACCACCGCAGCGGTGGCGACGACGGCTCCGCCGCCGACCACTGCCGCCGAAGAAGTGCCGGTCCCCGGCGGCAAGGTCGTGATGGCCATCGAGGCCGACACGTCCAGCCCGTGGCGGCCCGCCGAGATGGTGTGCGCGATCGGGTGCTACCAAGTCATCCGCAACATCTACGACTCGCTGGTCATGGCGAACGACGTTGGCTCCTGGAGCCCATACCTCGCGTCGGCGGTCACGCCCAACGACGATTTCACCGAGTGGAAGATCACCGCCCGTGAAGGTGTCAAGTTCCACGACGGTACGCCGTTCGATGGAGCCGCGATCGTCGAGAACCTCACCCGCGCCAAGCAAGGCATCCTCACCGGCAACGCGTTGCGCCCGGTTGAGACCATCGAGGTCGACGCAGCTGATCCGATGACCGCGGTGGTCACGATGAACACCGCTTGGGCGGCGTTCCCGTTCACGTTGGCCGGCCAGGCTGGCATGGAAGCGTCGCCCACGTGGCTCGCTGCCAGCGACACCGACGTCACGTTGAAGTCGAAGCCCGTCGGCACCGGCCCGTTCGTGTACGCGGACTACAAGGCCGGCGAAGTGTTCTCGATGACGAAGAACCCCGACTACTGGAACGCTCCGTTCCCGTACCTCGACGCCATCGAGTTTCGGCCCATCGCCGACGCCCTCAACCGGCGCGATGCGTTGAAGAGCGGCACCGTCGACCTCATCCACACCACCAACGGTGAAACCATCAACGAGTTCCGCGACGGTACGGACTTCCCGATGGTCGAGATCGAGAACAACGCCGAGACGGCCTACACCCTGCTGCACGTGTCGCAGGAAGGCTCACCTCTCACCGATGCGCGTGTTCGTTGCGCTCTCGCCTACGCCTCCGACCAGCAACTGCTCATCGACACCATCGGTGCCGGCGTCAACCGGATCGCGTTCGGCCCGTTCTCGCCAACCCAGGTCGGCTACCTCGAGCACACCGGCTTCCCGGAGGCCCAGGACATGGCCAAGGCTCAGGAACTGATCGCGGCCTACAAGGCCGAGAACCCCGGCCCGTTGAACCTGTCCCTGGCCACCACCACAGACCAGACCAACCTCACCATTGCCCAGCAGCAGCAGCAGTGGTGGACGGACGCCGGCGCGGACCAGGTCACCATCGACCAGATCGACCAGGCCAACTACATCGTCACCGCGCTGCTCGGCAACTTCCAAGTGTTCCAATGGCGCAACCACGGTGGCTTCGACCTCGACCAGCAGTACATCTGGTGGCACTCCAAGGCAGCACCGCCAGTCAATGAACTGGCACTGAACTTCGGTCGCATCCGCGATCCGCAGCTCGACGCCTTGCTCGACGAGAACCGGGCCAGCACCGATTCGGCACGGAAGAAGGAGATCGCCGAAGAGGTCAACAAGTTGTTCGGCACCCAGTGCTACAACCTGTGGGGTAGCTACACAATCTGGGGCGTCGCCAGCAAGCCGACCGTGCACGGGGTGACGCTGATCCCCCTTCCCGACGGCTCCAATGCACCGTTCGGTGCCGGCATCGCCGGCTCGTTCTACCCGATGACCCTTTGGGTCGAGTAGTAACCAACAACCACCACCACCAGTAGAAGAAGAAGGGACCACCACCACCGATGCGATATGTGCTTCGCCGACTTGCGCAAACCATATTCGTCGTGGTGGTGGTCACCTTCCTCACCTCCATCGCTCTACGGTTCCTCCCTGGTGGCACCGATGTAATCGTCGCTCTGAAGACGGGACCCGGTGCCAGCAAGGAACAGGCGCGGGCGATCCTCACGGAACTCGGCCTCGATCAGCCGTGGTACACGCAGTACTTCACATGGATGAGGCACTTCGTCACGGGCGACTGGGGCGTCACGTTCCAGACCAACCAGTCGATCGCCGAGGAAGTGAAACGGGCGCTCCCCATCTCCACCTATCTCATGATCTATGGCCAGTTCGTGGCCCTCGCGCTTGCTGTTCCCACGGCGGTGTGGTCGGCGTACAAGCAGAACTCCCGCTTCGATCGCGCCGCCACCACGTCGGCGTTCGCAATGCTCAGCATGCCCAACTTCATCGTGGCACCGATCCTGATCCTGCTGTTCAGCGTCAACACCAAGTTCATCAAGTACCCGTCGATCTACCGCAGCCTCACCGACGACCCGATCGCGCACTTCAAGGCGTTTGTGCTGCCCACGCTCACCATCGCGATACCCCTCTACGCGGGCTACATGCGCGTGCTGCGTTCGGACATGATCGGTACGCTGCAGAACGACTTCATCACCACCGCCCGCGCCAAAGGGGTCGGCACCGGGCAGCTGCTGTTCAAGCACGCGCTGCGCCCGTCGCTGTTCTCCATCGTCACCTCCGCAGCCGTCAACATCGGTGCCTTGATGGGCGGCGTGGTCATCGTCGAGCAGTTCTTCCTGCTCAACGGCATGGGTCGCCTCACCGTCGAGAGCATCTTCCGCCGCGAGTACCCCACCGTGCAGTACAGCGTGGTCATCCTCGCCCTGATCTACATCTTCATCAACTTCTTCGTCGACCTTGCCTACGCCTGGATCGACCCGCGAGTCCGCGCCAACCGGGCACTGGGATAGGGCATGACCGACATCGACGTCATCACCGACGAGAACGCTCCCGTGGTACCTGTCGTCAGCGACGAACCCCCCAAGAAGCTGAAGGTGAGGCGCCGCGGGCGCATCACCAAGTGGCTCGCCATCGGCTGGCTGGTCTTCATCACCATCAGCTCCATCGGCGCCAACTCGCTGCCGTACATCTCGCACGACTGCCCCAAGACCACCAAGACCTGTGCCGATTCTCTCACCAGCAACCTCCGGTTGGCCTCACTGCCGCCGAAGTGGGCAGCCTTCTCCGACGCTCCCAAGCACATTGCGGGGAGCCCGGAGCGGCTGGGTGTGATGGGGACCGACAAGAACGGTCGCGACCTGTTCGCCCGCGCCATGCTCGGGGCACGTAGTTCGCTGATCATCGCCGGCCTGGCCATCACCTTCGGCCTCGTCATCGGTACCTTCCTCGGCATGATCGCGGGCTACTTCCGGGGCTGGTTCGACACCGTGATCGAGAACCTCTCCAACGTGCTGCTGGCGTTCCCTGCGTTGCTGCTCGCGATCTTCCTCGTCACCTTCTTCAACAAACCGAACAGCACCGGGGAGGCATCGAATCGACCACTCTGGCCGATCATCCTCGCGTTGGTGATCCTGTCGATCCCACCCCTCACCCGCCTGGTGCGCGCCAACACCATCGCCTATGCCCAGCGCGACTTCGTCGTCGCCGCCCGGAGCCTCGGTGCCAAGGGCAGCCGCATCCTTTTCAAGGAGATCCTGCCCAACATCGTGCCCACGCTGATCTCGTTCGCGCTCACCGGGCTTGCACTGCTGATCGTGGCCGAGGGCGGCCTTGCGTTCCTCGGACTCTCGGTGCAGGTGCCCGTGCCCACCTGGGGCGCGATGATCGCTGCCGGTTCCGAACCGTTGCGCAACGGTGCCTGGTGGATCTCGCTGATGCCTGCCTTCGTGATGTTCCTCACGGTGCTCTCCATCAACCTGCTCGGCGACGTGCTGTCCCAGCGCTTCAACACTCGCGAGGCCATCGGATGAGCCGGCGACTGCAGGCATCCTCCCGCCAGGGCGATGGGCCGCTGCTCAAGGTCACCGACCTGCACACGGCGTTCCGAACCGAGCGTGGGCTGGTCAAGGCGGTCGACGGCGTCAGCTTCACGCTCGACCGTGGCAAGTCGCTGGGCATCGTCGGCGAGTCCGGTTCCGGCAAGACGGTGCTGGCGCGTTCGATCATGGGCCTGCTGCCCAAGCGCAACACAGAGCGCTCGGGTTCGGTCGTGTTCGAGGGTCAGGAGACCATCGACCTCGCCCTCAAGGATCGGCGAAAGATCTGGGGCAAGGAGATGTCGATGATCTTCCAGGATCCGATGACCTCGCTGAACCCGGTGATGCGAGTCGGCAAGCAGATCGGCGAAGGGCTCAAGATCCACCTGGACATGAACAAGGACGACGCCCGCGCTACTGCCCTGCGGCTGCTG
>JANONE010000083.1:0-26697 GCA_031420675.1 Ilumatobacteraceae bacterium
CAGGACATCGTTCCGGTTTTTGGGCAGGTGTGGTGTCTGCAGGACATCGTTCCGTTCTGTCAGGTCAGGTAACCGCAGGTCGGTCGGGTCTTGGCGGTCTTGACGATCAACTCGCAGTCAGTCGTCGTGATCAGGCGGGGACGGCCACCCGCCCACTGAGGGTCGAACGATCGCATCCCCAGATCGTTGAACCGGTGGATCATCTCGCGCACCCGATCCGGTGACGTCTGCACCAGCCGGGCGATCGCAGCAACGTCATTGCCGCCCGCCGAAGCAAGCACGACCATCGCTCGCCGCCATGTCGCACACGCACACGTTCAGCCATCCACCAAGTCTGCGCGACCTCAAGCCCCAAGTGGTGGACGCGACCCACCAACCAGCGTGGTCACTTAGAGTTCTTTCCATGCTTCGTCGGCTGCGCGTATCAGTCGTCCTGCCTGTGGCTCTACTGGCCTCCTGTGGATCTCCCACCGCCAAGATCGAATCCGCTCATGGCGGATCGACGGTGGTGAACAGCACCGTCCCCGCCGGCGATCCATGGCTCGATGCGGTGCTCGTGGCGAAGAATCCACTCGCAGTGGCATACGGCTTTCCTGACGACATGACGCAGCTGTCCGAAGGGCTCTACCGCTCGTTCCAACGCAAATACTCGCGCTGCCTTCAAGCTGAGGGATACGACATCCAACCCGACCTCGGGACAGACCCGACAGTGGACGCCGCGAACATGGAAGCCATCAACAACGAGCCCCTCGAACGCCGACAGGCATACCTCGAGATCTCCGCACGATGCGAAGACGTAGCTGGCCGCCAGACTTACCTGGTACTCGCAGTGATCCCCCAGGACGACAACCCATCCACGGCACGGCCGCCCACAAGTTCACCCACTCCCGATGAGGCTCGCAGACTGGAGCTCGACCTCATTCTTGACAACCGCGAAGTCCTCGAACAGATCGTGGTCAACCTGGAAATCGACGAATGAGCTGGCGGCGAACACTTCGACGATCACTGCTCGGGACCCGGGCATGGCTGCAGCACTGATCGCCGCTGCGGGTTCAGGCATGGCAATAGACCCCTGCCCGCAAGGCTCCTGGCGGTCCTCACCTAGGCTCTCTCGGATCACGGCGAGGGGAGCTCCATGATGACGAAGATTCGCAGCACCGACGGGTCCCGCATCGACGACCGACGCGGTCGGAGCAGCGGCGGGAGCAGCGGTGGTTTCCCGTTCCAGATCCCCGGCATGGGCCGCGGCGGCGGTGGCGGTGGCGGTCTGCCCGGCGGGCTGAAGGCCGGTGGTGGCATTCTCGGCATCGTCGTGCTGCTGGCAGCGTTGTTCCTGCCAAGGTTGCTGGGTGCGGGCAGCACGCCCTCGCAAACCGCCGATGTGGGTGGCTCACCCTCGGCAAGCTCCAGCGGAGGCAAGTGCGTCACCGAGCTGGAGCAGATCGTCTGCGGGGTGACCAACGACGTGCAGGACTACTGGGTCGCCAACCTGCCAAAGTTCTTCAACACCCAGTACCAGGTCACGGAGACGGTGTGGTTCACCGGCGGCGTCGGCACCGGTTGCGGCCAGGCCAGCTCCGAGACCGGGCCGTTCTACTGCCCCGCCGACAACCTGGTGTACATCGACCTCGAGTTCTTGCAGCAGTTGGAGAACACGCTCATCGGCACCACCAGCGACCTCGCCGAGCAGTACATCCTCGCTCACGAGTACGGCCACCACGTGCAGAATGTGCTGGGGACCAACGCTCAGGTGCAGCAGGCCTCGCAGAACGACCCCAGCCGCGCCAACGAGTACTCGGTGGCGCTCGAGCTGCAGGCTGATTGCTTCGCCGGTGCGTGGGTCGGCGACGCCAATGCGCGCGGCCTCCTCGACAACGCGAACGAGATTCAGGAAGCGATCAACGCGGCCGAGGGCGTCGGCGACGATCGCATCCAACAGCGCACCCAAGGGCGCATCGACCCGGAGAGCTGGACGCACGGTTCCGCCGAGCAACGCAAGTCGTGGTTCATGACCGGCTTCAACAGCCTGGACCCGACGACGTGCGACACCTTCAAGGAGATCACCTGAAGCTCACCGGGGCGACGAGGCGTCACTGAAGCGCCGGTACACCCACTCCAGGGGGCCGACGCCCCGCCACTGGTGCCATGCGGTGGCGGCGACCACGGCGAACATCCAGTACACGGCCGCGAACGCAAGCGCGGTACCCAGCCCACCCGGCTTCACCCACTGCAGCCAGTGCACCAACAGGTTGTACACCAGGACGTGGCCGACGTAGAGGGTGAGCGTGGTGCGCCCGGTCGCCGCCAGGGCCATTGTGACCGCCGAGCCGGCCGTGTGTTCGGCGACCCACCCCACCAGCGCGACCGCCAGCAGCGACGAGCCGACGGTCGTCAGCGTGTACAGCACCCCGCGATCGAAGGGATCGGTGGACCTCAGCGTCTCGTGCCACGGCACGAGCTCATGCAACGCGTAGCCGGCGGCGAGGCACAGCGCGCCGGCCGCAGCCATCTGCGCGCGTCGCAGCGCGGAGAATGGCATCAGGCGGCCCAGGACCATGCCCATGCACAGGAACACCAGCCACGGCAGTAGCGGGTGCGTGCCGCGTACGAACGTGTCGAGCATCAGGTCGCGGGGCGACCGGGTGTCCACGGCTTCGCCGTCGAACAGCCATGAAGTGTCGTGGCCGCCGCTTCGTCGTTGGACCGCCCACCACTGCAGCCCGGCGGCGATTAGTGCCGCGCCGGTACCGATTGCCACCAACCAGCGGCTGCGCAGCGTGCACAGCAGTGCACCGACGACGAAGAAGGCGCCGTAGTAGAAGAGGATATTGCCGGCCCAGATCCAGTTGAGGAAGAACCCGAACGTGTAGAGCAGCACGCCCCGTCTCACCAGTTTCCAACGGACGGCACTGACGGCGGTGCGACTGCCGCTGCTGGCGCTGCGACTTGTCAGGAGGGCGACGCCCATGCCGGCCACCGTCACGAAGGTGGCTGCGAAGCGGGTGGACAGCGGGCCCTGCCACGGATCGAAGACTCTCTCGATGAAGGTGGTCGGCGGGTACTTCGCCCCGTCGCCGATGAGATAGCCGTGGTAGTTCATCAAGCACACGCCGATGAGTGCGATGGCCCGGACGACGTCGAGTTCGATGTATCGGCGCGCCGCGGGGGTGGTCAAATCCACTCGAGTTCGTCGATCGCAGTCGTGGTCAGCGGCCATTGGACATCCAGCCGCCCGCCCACCTCCGGGCACGGTTGGCCATCGGGCACGACCACCATCGAGGTGTGCATGTGCGGTCGCTCCAGCAGTGGCACCCGGTGCCGCGCGAAGTGGAATGGGCTGCGCCGCGCAGGGTCGGGGTCGGCGAGGGCGCCGATGCCATTCGTGGAACCGGCCCCCACCGCCACCAGCGTGCCGTCGAACTGCACCAGTGTGTGGAAGTAGCCGGCCGTGTCACCGGCCTGCACCCGCTGTGTGTGCAGCACATCGGCCGACAGGTGCAAGAAATCACCGCGGGGCACGCCGTGCCACAGTGCGGTACCGATGCGTACCCGGAACTGTCGCTCGCGATGCGCTGTTCGCAGCGCAGTGAACGATGCCTGGTCGAGATGGCTGACCCACAGCGGCAGGGTTGGTGGCAGGTGGGGAAGCCACGCCTCGATCTCGCCACGGCGGGCCGCATCGTCACCGGCGAGCGGCAGGTGCAGCCCGAAACCCTCCACCGTCAGCCGCGCCGCGGTCACGGCGCCGACGAGATCCGGCAACTCGGCGGCGCGGACCCCGTACCGACGCATGCTGCTGGCGAGCTTGACAATCACGCGGCCCCGCCAACCGGCGAGCGCCGCAACATGGGCGAGGCTGCCGACGGTGAGCACTGGGTGGTCGTCGGTGGGTGGGGCCAGCGTCGGCGTCAGTACCAGAGGGGTCAGCCCATCGGGCACATCGTGCAGTTCGTGCACCGTGCCGACGCAGACAGTGCGGCGCTCGACCGCGATCTCGGTGACGTCGGCGATGTCGGCAGCCAGGCGGTGCAACACGGGCCGACCGAAGCCGTAGCCGTTGCCTTTCACCACGGGCACCAGGCCCGCGCCGTACCCAGCGGCGACCGAGTGCACGTGCGCCTGCCATTGGGCGCGGTGAACGGTGAGACGTACGGTCATGTCGTCGTCACGGTAGCCCCGCGCAGCGGATCCGTTGGGATCAGGGAGCGAATTCCGAGTTGTCTGATCGGATTTGTCGGTATATCATCGCGAGCATGCGTTCGCGTCTGTTCGGCTTTCCCAATCCGGTCAACGAGACCTCGGCGCGACTGGTCGCTGCCGGTGTGGTGGCGCAAGGCGCCGTCTTCCTCGTGTTCCGGCAGTGGTGGTTGCTGGTGCCGTTGGTCTACGGCTTCCTCGCGCGGGTGCTCAGCGGGCCGCGGTTCAGCCCCCTCGGCCAGTTCGTGACCCGCGTGGTCACCCCTTCGCTGCAGGTGCAGCACCAGTTCGTGGCCGGCCCACCGAAGCGGTTCGCGCAGGGTGTTGGACTGGTCTTCAGCGGGGGTGCGCTGGTTGCGTGGGCCGCCGGTGCATCGTCGGTCAGCGCTGTCCTCATCACTGTCTTGGTGGTCGCCGCCACGCTGGAGTCGGCGTTCGCTTTCTGTCTCGGCTGCATGGTCTTCAATCGGCTGATGCGGTGGGGGATCATCCCCGACGACGTGTGCGCCGAGTGCAACGACCTCAGCCGGCGCCTCGCTGCGGCCAGTTCCTGAAGCTCGGCCACAGCGGCCCTGCCGCTCGCTGCGCGACCACACCGGCGCACACTCCCGCGCCGTAGGCCATCTGATCTGCTGCGAGCAGCGGCGCGTCGAGCAACGGGCGCGCCGACCGCTGACGGGCCGCGTCGAACAGAGCAGGGAGAACGAACGCGGCGGCAATCGATGGCCGAGCACGGCGGCAGATGGCGGCCGCCACGAGCGCGAAAGGCCACCAGACGCGAACGATCGCCTCCGCCAACTGGCGGCCGGCGGCGAGGTGACCAAGGCCCGCCAGCCGCGCTGACTCGGCCGGTGGCACGTCGTGGAGCTTGCGCTGCAACGCAACCGTCGTCGCAACCGCGACGCCGATCGCGAGGACCGGTCGACGTGCTGCGATCAGCAGCCAGGTGAGCGCGCTCCAGCCGCTCATGCGAACCGGGGCCAGCGCGCCCGGATGGCGTTGGGCGAGCTGCGCAGCGGAGTGCCCGTAGCCGAACCGTTGGCGCAGGAGCGCGGTGAACGTCGGGCGCGGCCGGTGTTGCACCACCGAGGCCGGTTGGTACCGGCAGCGGTGGCCGGCGCGTGCCAATCGCCAGACGAGATCGACATCTTCGCCCAGCCGCATGCTCTCGTCGAACCCACCGATGTCGCGCAGCGCCGACACCCGGCACAGCAACGCTGCCGCGGGTACGTAGCTGACGCGAGTGCCGGCGACGATTCGCGCTGGCTCGTCCCCGAGGTCTAGCGGGCTGTGGCGCTGCTCGTAGCGAGCCGACCACGAGCTACCCGGGGCACCGGCGACCCTTGGCGCGACCAACGCCACTCGGTCGTCAGCGAAGTGCGTCAGCAACGCAGCGAGCCAGCCCTCGGGCGCGAAGACATCGGTGTCGAGGAAGGCCACGAGCGGCGTGGTGACCTGCGCCAGACCCGTGTTGCGAGCGGCGCCGGGCCCACGATTGGTGTCATGCCGCAACACCGTCACCCGTGGTGAGGGTTTGACGTGAACGGCGAGCGGTGTGGGACTGGCGTCGTCGACGATGATCACCTGCACGCGCGCAGGTAGCTGTACATCCGGCGCGTCATAGGCGGGGATCACGACCGTGACGTCGGCCATGTTGAACGGACCTTGCCGGTGCTCGGGGTGCAAGGCGCCGGCATCCACGAAGCGGTCGAGCAACTGATGAACGGCTGCCGTGTCGGGTGCCTCGCCCACCTCCACCATCGCCGCCACCTGTGCGCCACCGGTGGAGAGGCGGAACAGCCGCAGCGGCGAACCGGCGATGACCACCGTGCCGTCACCCGGCCGACGCCAGGACGAATCGAGCCGGTAGCGAGTGCCGAGCACCTAGGCCCACCACTCGTCGACGGCCGACACCAGGTCGATGCTGAGCCGAGTGAGCAGGTTGCGGCCGCGCGACGCGGAGGCGTGGCGCGGGTCGCCGAGCACCCCGTTGGTGCTGACGGCACGTACACCTCCGGCCAGCATCTCGTCGAGCAGGTCGGCGAGCGGCTCGGTGTTGCCCGCTTCGGCGCGGTCCATGTGCACGAGGTCGGGGACCAGCGCGAGCATGATCGAGGTCTCGGTGTCGCCGGCATGTGCATCGCCGCCGGGAATCGTCGGCCACCACGCGAACACGGGCCGTTGTTCGGCCTGCAGCACCCGCACGGCGCGTTCCACCGGCAGGCGGTTGCCGCCGTGGCCATTCACCAACACCACGCCGGCGCTCCAGTCGGCACTGCGCACCAGCTCGATGATCACTTGCTCCATCACTTCGGCGCCGATGGAGAGGGTGCCCGGGAACGACGCATGTTCGCCGCTGGCGGTGATGGTGAGCGGCGGCGTGACCAGCAGTTCGCCTTCGTCGAACTTGTCGGCCAAGCGCTCGGCCAACGCCTTCGCAATGCGGATGTCGGTGTCGAGTGGCAGGTGCGGGCCGTGCTGCTCGCAGGCCCCTACGGGCACGACCAGCAGCGGTCGCCGGGTGGGCTTCCAGTGCTCGGTCCACGTGCTGTGACCGAGGTACCGCGTCATCGGCCGGTCTGGTAACAGGTCATGTCGGCAAGCCGATGCAGTACTGGTAGCCGGCGCGGGTACCGACGTAGATGCGACCGTTCCACACGACCGGTGTGCTCTCGATGTTGCCGTCGAGTTGTATCGACCACAGCTCGGTGGGCTGGGTACGCGGTGAGGAGAAGTCGAAGCCATGGATCACTCCCTGGCCGTCGGCCTGTATGAGCACGCCGTCCACGAGCACCGGTGAGCTGAGCGCCGGGCCGCCGATCTTCTGCTTCCACAGCAGCGCACCTGTATAGCGATCGAGGGCGTAGATGTAGCCGGGCTTCGTCGTCCACATCACCACGTCGCCGACGACGATCGGGGTGGTCCAGACGCCATCGTCGACGAAGAACTGGAGGTCGTACTTCCACACGACCGGGTCGTCGGGTTTGCTCGGGTCCAGCTTCAGCATCTGACCGACCTCCTGGACGCGTGCGTTGGCGCGGTCGACCTCGACACCGACGTACAGGAACCCGTCTTCGTCGGGCACGATCGTCGAGTCGCTGTCGTCGCCGGTCCACCAGCGGAACGTGCGGTGTACTTTGCCCTCACCGGTCCGCAAGGACGAGATGTCCCAGCCCTGCACCAGCCCCCCGGAGGAGTTGAGCCAGGCCGTGTCGCCGCTGACCGAGACCGATGCCTCCAGGCTGACGCGCTTGGGATCCTTGGAACCGAGGTCGTCGATCAATTGCTGATCCCAGCCGGGCACCCGGAAGGCGAGGACCGGATCGACAGTGACGGTGCCATCGGCTGCGTACCCGCGGTTCAGCTTGACGCCGTGGAACCAACTGTTCTCGCCACCCTCGATGAGGTAGTCGTTGAGCACGAGCGGAGCCGCATCCCAGTCGTCGTTGTGCATGCGGTCGTCCGTGCGGCCGTTGATCTTCCACAGTTCGCGCGGACTCCCGCCATCGAAGGCAATGACGCGCAGGTAGTTGTCGCGCGAGCCGGCGTAGACGAGGGGATAGCCATCCGGGTCGATGGTGACGTTGCCCTTGGCAAGGTCGCCGGTGGCGAAGGGGGCGATGATGTCCTGCCCTGTGACAGCGTCGACGAAGTGCACCTTGTAGTCGTAGGCACCGAACACCAGCCACGTGCGGCCGTCGCGTTCGAACACCGCCGGCTGCCCGGTCCAGCCGGTGCCGCACCATGTGCGCACGTTGCCGTACTCGCTGCTCTCACCGCACATCGGGTGGCCGGCGCCGGGGTACTTCCAGAGCACCTGTGGTTGTGTGCGTGGCACCGGGCCGGTGCCGTAGAAGCTGCGCGTCGGGTTGCCGCGGAAGGTGAGCACGCCGTTGACGGTGGCGCTGTACGGCCGACCGAACGACGCGGGATCGACGAGCACGTCGGTGCGCGGCACGTACGCCGCTGCCGTGGACGTGGACGTGGACGTGGGCGTGGGCGTGGACGCGACTGCGACGCCTGTGGAGTCGGTGGGGACCGGTTCGCCGTCGGTACCAGCGTTCGCGTCGGCCCCGATGCCCGATTCGGTCCCGTTCGCAGGGTTGCGCGCCAGGCTCTGCCGGTCGCTGCCGCCCCTGTCGTCGCTGGTCGCCTCGTGCAACACGCCACCCGCCAAGCCGACGACGGCGATTGCGGCCACGAAAGTGGAACCGCGACGGGCGAAGTAGCTCACGCCAGGCACGCTAGTCGGGGACGTGTGGCGGATGTCATGTCGGTGAGCCGTGACGGCGCCAGCGGCGCAGGTGTGAGCCGTCGTCATTTCCAGAGCGCCTCCGACAGCGAACCCAGAACCACGCGGCGCAGCCGGCGACAGAAAACCAGAGCACGACCGCCGACAAGAACTCAGACTCCGCGACGGCCCAGTTTGAACCGCGACTGGAGGCACGGAGTGCAGACGATCGGCCGAGTCGCTACAGGGCAGAAGCTGCCCGTCGAATGACGCTCGCGGCGTCGACCAAGGGAAGCGTCGCAGCCGACACGGCCCTTCGCTCAGCCAGGCACCCAGAACTGGCCCTGCTGCCGTTGCGCAATCAGACGGTTGACAGGACCACAACCCGGGGTACCATCATGTACATGAACATGTACGCGTCATTCGCGACTGCCGCCGAGACGGTGAGTGACACACGAAAGCATCTGACTGGCCATGTGGCGCGTTTCCGTGCCGAGGGTATCGAGGCGGCACCAGTGGTGTTCGGGGATCGGCGTCGGCCAGACGCAGTTCTTCTCCCGTACGAGACGTTCGTGCTCCTCCTGGACGTCGCCGAGGATCTCGTGATCGCCGAGCGGATCCGTGAGCGAGCAGCCAGTGACAACGGTCGGAGGACTTCACTGGGTGAGGTTGCCGCCGAGTTCGGTATCGATCTCGACACGCTGTGACTGGCAAGCCGACGAAAATGCCGGCGCCCACACAGCCCGCATCGACCAACCCGGCGTCAGGCAAGAAGGCGGAGTTCACTCGCGTCCAGTTCACGGACGCCGCAATCGCCGATCTGCACGGCATCAAGGACCGAGCTCTCCCAGTCCTCGGGGAGGTCTTCAGGGCGCTCAAGCGTCTCGATGAAGGGACGCTTCGCCCGGCTCCCCTCAGGGACTACGGAAAGACCGGCGATCTCAGGGGCTGCGGCAAGATCGTCGTCGAGACCGACGGCCATCCGCAGTACCGCATCATTGTGCGCGATCTCGGCAACACGTTCGAGATCAGCGAGGTCGTGACGGTCGAGGAACGTACGGCGGACCTCGCGTACCTTCTCGCCGGGGTGCGGCTCGGACGGATCGCCGACCCGATTCGCCGGTCTGACACAGAACGCAAGATTGCCAGGATCCGGAAACTTCGCGACAAGTCGTAGGCGCCAACGGCGCGATGCCCGACCGCGACGCGAGCAACGACGGCCATGGCAGATGCATCACGCCTGCGGTACTCGGTGAGAGCTGCCTGGTCTGCGGTCGAGGTTCTGAGTTCCTGTCCGGCGCTGGTCGAAATCCCCCCGGGTTACGGATGGCGCGCTCTGGGTTCGGTGTCGCTGGTCTTCTGAAAATGATGTCGGCGCACACAGCGGGGCCAGCGGTGGCAGCGCCACGCTGCCAGCACCGTCCTCTCGCGTCCTGTGTCCCGGCGCCGGTTGGTCGACGGCTACCAATATTCCGTGAGGAGGACGAGATCGCACCACAGTGGAACCACTCTCTGGATTCCGAGTTCTTGTCGGCGCACAGCAGGCTCGTTTTGGTCAGGCCAAGTAGCCCCATTGGCGCAGCGCGGACTCGATGCGAGCGGCGGCGACGACCGGTTCCAGGATGACGGTCTCGCCGCGCGTGGCAGCTGCCGCACCGGCGTCGGTGAGCGCACGCAGGCGATCGAGTGGGTCATCGCCCGCGGGGGCAGCGAGCGCCCTCGAGCGTGGGCGATACGGACGGACCACGGCCTCGTCGCCGAGCCCGAGCGCCGAGGGCTGCACTCCGTCGATCTCGGCCACGGCTGCTGCGCGCACGGCCGCGAGGCCGGCCCGGCGCAGGTGCGCAGTTGCCCCTTCCACGCTGACGACCGCCGGCGCGGCCACGGCGAGCAGCTCCCGCCGGCCGCCGTCGAGTCGACGCGTCGCCGTCAGGCCCGGTGACTGCCACGCGACCGAGATGATCCCCAACGCTTGCTGAGCGCCGAGCGCGGCGGCGAGGAACGCAGGCACGCTGCCCGTACCACGGTCCAGGGAGTAGTCGCCGCACCAGGCCCATTGCGCATCCGGCACCGCCGCCGCGATCGCCTCGGCGACCTCGGCGCTCGGGGCCGACCCCGACCCGCGGATGTGGATCGCGCGCCGGGCGCCGCATGCGAGCGCATCGCGCAGAACCTTTTCCGCCGCGTCGGGGCCGACGGTCACGGCGGTGACACCGACCCCGAGAGCCGCCGCCTGCACCAGCGCGAACTCCAGTGCCGACTGGTCGGCGGAGCTCATCCCCGCGAAGCGTTCGTCGTGCGGCTCGCCAGGATGTGTGACCCACTTGAGGCAGGCGACGACCGTGTCCATCACGTGCGCCGGAAGACGACGCCGTGGCCGCCTTCGGGGTAGTTCCAACTGATGGCGCCCTCGCGATTGCACACGAGGTAGCAGGTGCCACATTCGAAGCACTGTTCGTGGTTGAACACGATGCCGCCATCGCTGGTGGGAACGAACAGGTTGGCCGGGCAGGCAACCACGCACTCGCGGGTGCTGCAATCGGCACACACCGCGCCATCGACCACGATGTGCGCGTGGTGGTGGATGCGGAACTCGGCGGTGGCCATGCGGTCCTGGAAGGACATGCCACCCCACGCACTCGGCGCCAGGATTTCGGCGGGGTGCGACCTGGTGTGGGCACCCGTGTGAATTGGGGTACCGGTCATCCGAAGCTCCTGAAGCCGGTCCAGCCGTCGCGCAGCAGGTCGCGGCGGCGCACTCCGGCGCGCTTGCGTTCCTGGTTCAGGATGCGGCGTACGCCGGGCTTGGGGTTGGGGTTGTCGACCCGGAACATGCGCTCGACGACGTTGGCCACCATGCTCGGGTACAGGTGCTGCACCCGGTCGCTGAGCACCAGCTCGGGTGCCCGGTGCAGCTTGCGATGGTCCCTCAACACGAACGTGTCGCTGAGGCGGCGCTGGTAGCCGGCGAGGCCTGTCGCGCTGGTGTCGTTCGCCTGCACGGCCTCCACCGCCGCCTCGCCCGCGTACATGCCGCTGGCCATCGCAAAGTTGACGCCTTCCAGCCAGAGCCCGGCCGCCAGGCACAGCGCGGCAGCATCGCCGGCCACGAGCATGCCGTCGGTCGTCATCTTCGGCATCATCTTCAGCCCGGCCTCGGGAATGAGGTGCGCGCTGTACTCCTTCAACTCGCCGTCCTGCACCAGTGGTGCGATGGCGGGGTGTTGCTTCAAGGTGGCGATGATCTGCTCGGGTCGTTGCTGCTGCGAGCCCAGCTTGGTCAGCTTCAGCACCACCCCGACCGCGATCGTGTCCAGGTTGGTGTAGAGGAAGCCACCGCCGTTCACGCCGCCGGTACAGCCGATGATCTCGATGTCCACGCCTTCGCGACCGCGCACACCGAAACGTTCGTCGATCACGTCCTTGGGCAGCGCCAGCGTCTCCTTCACACCCAGTGTGAAGTGCTTCGCATCCGTGTGTTCGTAGAGGCCGGCCTCCTTGGCGAGGAAGCTGTTCACCCCGTCGCAGGCGATGACCACGTGGGCGGTGAGGTCGCCGTCAGGGCGATCGGTGCGGACGCCCACGACCGTGCCGTGGCCCTTGGCGTTGCCCTTGGGTGCACGGCTGCGCAACAAGCCGATGGCCGTGGTGCTGGTGATCAGTTGCGCGCCCGCGGCCTGCGCGTGGCCGGCCAGCCAGTTGTCGAAGTCGGGCCGGTAGGCAGTGGCGCCGTTGTAGGGCGGCTTGCCCCAAGCGTCGGCCCGGAAGTCGACGGTGAGCGCCTGCGTGGCGGTGAGCAGCATCGTGCTGCGCCGAGTGACCCAGCGCTGAATGGGCGCGTCCTCCCACCAGTTGGGGATCAGTTGGTCGAGGATGCGCGGGTAGACCACACCGCCATACATGTTCTTGCTGCCGGGGAACGGGCCGCGCTCCAACAGCACCACCGAGAGGCCGGCTCGGGCGGCAACCAGCGCCGCGCACGCGCCGGCGGGGCCACCACCCACGACGATGACGTCGACATCCCTCTGGGTGCCAACGGCGGCAGTTCCCGGATCGACGGCGTCCTCGTTCATGCGGCGCCCTCGTGCTCGGCCGGGGCCAGCAGCGCTTCCAAGGCGGTGAGCGTGGCATTGGCATCGGCCACGATGGCGAGGTCGGCGAGCTGCATCATCGGACAGTGTTGGTCGGTGTTGACGGAGATGATGTGGTCGGGGTTGCCCAGGCCGCTCGTGTGCTGCACCGCACCGCTGACTCCGAACGCGAGGTACAGCTGCGGATCGACCACCACGCCGGTGGTGCCGATCTGTCGCTCGTGCGGCACCCAGCCACGGTCGGTGATCACGCGGGTCGCGCCCATGCTCGCGCCCAGCGCAGAGCTGATTCGCTCCAGTTGCGCGATGCGTTCCGGTCCGTCGAGCCCGGCACCGCCACCGACGATGCGCGGCGCCTCAGCGAGGTCGATCGTGGCCGGGTCGGGTGGCTGGACTTCGAGCACGACGGGGTCGCGTTCGTCGTCGGCGAGCGTGACGACGGAAGCGATCGTGGGGGGGCCGAGCCGTCGGTCGGCGACCACGCCCCGCACGCCGGGCTGCAAGGTTGCGATGAACTCGGGGCCGGGAGCAACGGTGTGCAGTTCGCGGCCGCCGTTGCGTGCGAGCTCGATGCGCTGCCTGCCCACGCCGGTGGCCCCGGCAAAGAGCGGACGGTGCAGCAGGGCAGCGAGCCGCGGGGCGAGGTCGCGGCCGTCTGGCGACCCGGGCAGCAGCACTGCCGGCTCGTTGGCCAGCAGCGGCGCAAGGGCGCTCGCCCAGGCGGCCGGATGGAAGTCGCCGAGCTCGACCAGCGTGAGCTCGGTAGCGATGCCGGCCAGTTCGGCGACGGCGCCGGACTCGGACTCGGACTCGGACTCGGCGTCGACGAGCCCGGACCCGACCAGCACGGCGCGGCCAGCGCACTCGGCCACGGCCTCCGCCCCGCCTGCCGGCAGCTGACCGGCTCGCACCACTACCACTGCGATCATCGTCAGCAGATTAGGACCTGCCCGACCAGATCGTCGTATGGGTGCGCGTACGGATGACGGAACATGCTTGCTCCGCCGTTGGCGAGCGAGTAGACCCGAAGCATGTTCGCCGAGACCGACACCCGTGTGGTGCACACCGCCTGCACGCTGGACTGCCCGGACGCCTGCTCGCTCGCCGTCACCCTGACGACCACCAGCGACGGCACCCGCATCACCGACATCGATGCCTCACCGGACAACCCGTTCACCGACGGCTGGATCTGCGCGAAGGTGAAGCGTCACGCCGAACGCGTCTACGCGCCCGAGCGGGTCCTCACCCCGCTGGTGCGCAACGGGGCGAAGGGTGCCGGCGAGTTCCGGGCGGCCACGTGGGACGAAGCACTGGCCCTCATCGCGCAGCGCATGCACGGTGCGATCGAACGCAAGGGACCGGACGCGGTCGTGGCCTTCACCTACAACTCGTCGGCGGCGATCATCGAACGAGCCAGCCTCACCGAGGCGTTCTTCGCCGCCACCGGGGCGACGATCGCCGAGCACACGATCTGCGCGTTCACGATGGGTGCAGCATGGGACAGCGTGTACGGGTCCATGGCCTCGGCCGATCCGCGTGACGTCGTGCACAGCAAGTTGATCGTCATCTGGGGGGCGAACCCGACGGTCAGCAACACCCACTTCCCGCCGCTGGTGAAGCAGGCGGCGAAGGCTGGGGCGAAGGTCGTCGTCATCGACCCGCGTCGTACGGCGATGGCGAAACGCGCCAACCTGCACCTTGCCATTCGCCCCGGCACCGACATCGTGTTAGCCCTCGCGATCGCGAACCTGTGGGCCGAACGTGGTGGCGTCGATCCAAGCTTCTACGAGGCCCATGCCGACGGTGGAGCGCAGTTCCTGGCGGCGGCCACGGAGTGGTCGCTCGAGCGTGCGGCCGAGGTCACCGGCCTCGCTGCGGCCGACATCGTCACGCTGGCCGAATGGTGGGGCACGACTCGCCCGACCATGCTGCGCATCGGCTGGGGACAGGAACGCAACGCCAACGGTGGGGCTGCCTGCCGCGCCATCCTGGCGCTGCCCGTGTTGGGCGGTCACTTCCGCCAGCAGGGCAGCGGAGTCATCGGTTCCACGTCGGCCGGCTCAGCCAAGCCGCGCGCACGGTGGCCCATCGAAGCGTTCACCGGCCCGCCCCGTCGCTCGCTGCCGTTGCACCAGGTTGGCCAGTGGATGGCGCCTGGCTCCGCCGACCCGTGCGAGGTGTTGTTCGTGCAGGGGGCGAACCCACTGGTGATGTGCCCCGACCAGCACGCGGTGGTGGCTGCATTCAGCCGCGACGACGTGTTCACCGTGGTGCACGAGCAGGTGCTCACCGACACCACTCGCTACGCCGACGTGGTGCTACCGGCCACCACCAGCTTCGAGATCGCCGACGTAACCTCCAGCTACGGCTCGCTGATGGTGATGCCGATCACACCGGTGATCGCGCCCGTGGGGGAGAGCCGCTCGAACGACGAGACAGGCCTCGCCCTGGCGCGTGCGTTCGGCTACGACTGGGCTGCAGTGGGCCTCACCGATGCGGTCGCCGATGCCGGGCCGCGAGAGGCCGCTGTGCCGTCGCACCAGTTCGTCGACACCTCGCCCGCGGGTGGGCGAGCACAGCTGATCGATCCCGTGCAGGGAGCGCCGCGGTACGTTCCGTTGCCCGTCGCCGACGGCGCGCTCACGCTCATTTCGCCGGCCACCTCGAAGCTGGTGAACTCGATGTTCGGCGAGTTCCAGAGCCCCTCGCCGGGGGTGCTGCTGCACCCCGACGACGCCGTCGCCCGCGGTCTGGTGGAGGGCCAACAGGTGTGTGTGTCCAGCGCCGGCGCCAGCATCACCGTGCCACTGGGTGTCAGCACCGACACCCGCCCGGGCGTGGCGGTGATGAGCAAGGGTGTCTGGCTGCGGAACCACGCCGACGGCTGGGGCGTCAACGCGCTCACTCCCGCAACGGGCGACGCGCTGGCGAACGGCGCCTGCTTCAACGACACCATTGTGGTGGTCGTCGCCGCCGATTGATGGCGTCCCGTCGGTTCGTCGGTAGCGTTCGTTGCACTGTGATGACGACCGAGATCGCCAGCCGTTCGAGAGTGGATCTGGATAAGCGACCGATCCTCGTCTTCTGGGAGTCGACCCGCGCCTGCCTGCTCGCGTGCAAGCACTGCCGAGCCGAGGCGCAGGCAACCCCGGTTCCCGGGGAGTTGACCACGCAGGAGTCGCTCCGCTTCATCTCCTCGCTCGCCGCCTTCGAGCGGCCGGCACCGATACTCGTGATCACAGGCGGGGATGTGCTGATGCGCCCCGATCTGTCCCAGCTCGTCACCCACGCGCGCGGGGCGGGCGTCACCGTTGCCCTCGCGCCGAGCGTCACCCCCCTCCTCACCGACGCTCGCCTGGCCGAGCTCCGCAAGCTGGGCGTGAAGGTTGCGTCGCTCAGCCTCGATGGTGCGTCGGCAGCCACACACGAGGGCATGCGCGGCATCGAAGGCCACTTCGCGTCCACTCTCGACGCCCTGCAGCGGCTCCGTTCGCACGGGTTCATCGTGCAAGTGAACACCGTCGTCACCCCTGAGAACGTGGAGGAGCTCCCCACCGTCGCTCGCATCGTGCGCGACAGCGGCGCTTCGATCTGGGAGGTGTTCTTCCTCGTCAACGTCGGCCGCGGGACATCCATGAATGAGCTCGGCCCCGACGAGAACGAGGACGTCTGCCAGTTTCTCTACGACGCCTCGCAGTACGGATTTGTCGTGCGTACCGTCGAGGGCCCGATGTTTCGCCGCGTGGTGCGCTGGCGCGAACAAGGCGACGCGGGGCCGGTCGGTGCACTCTACGAGAGGCTCTCCAAGGGCTTGGCGGCCCAGCTCGGCCCAGCGACTTCCGCGTCCAAGGCACAGACAAAGGGAACACGCGACGGGCGCGGCATCGTGTTCGTGTCGGCAACGGGTGACATCTATCCGGCCGGCTTCCTGCCGATCGTGCTCGGGAACGTCAAGGACGACGACATCGTCGACGTGTACCGGGAGCATCCGCTGTTGCTACAGATCAGGGCAGCGGCCTTCGGCGGCAAATGCGGACGCTGCGAGTACCGCGAGCTGTGCGGCGGCTCGCGCTCTCGTGCCTACGCCGCGACAGGCGATCCGCTCGCCGAGGATCCGGCCTGCGCCTACACGGTCGCCTCCTGATCGTCGGTGGCCGGCGCAGAGGTGCCCGAGAAGAGTGCTACTCCACCTCCGCAGCTGCGCCCGCGAACTGAGCGTTGTACAGCGTGAAGTAGGCGCCCTGGCGGGCAAGCAGCGCCTGATGCGAGCCCTGCTCGACGATGCGGCCGGCATCCATCACCAGGATCGTGTCGGCGTCGCGGATGGTCGACAGACGGTGTGCGATCACGAAGCTCGTGCGGCCACCGCGCAGCTTCGCCATCGCCCGCTGGATGAGCACCTCGGTGAGCGTGTCGACCGAGCTGGTGGCCTCGTCCAGGATCAGGATCGTCGGGTTCGACAGGAACGCACGAGCGATGGTGAGCAACTGCTTCTCACCGGCGCTCACCGAACTGCCTTCGTCGTCGAGCACGGTGTCGTAGCCGAGTGGCAGCGAGTGCACGAAACGATCCACGTAACAGGCCTTAGCGGCGGCCAGGATCTGCTCTTCGGTGGCGTCGGTGTTGCCGTAGGCGATGTTGTCGCGAATGGTGCCGCCGAACAGCCAGGTGTCCTGCAACACCATGCCCATCTCGCTGCGCAACTGGGCGCGCGGCATCTTCGAGATATCGCGGCCGTCGAGCATGATCGCGCCGCCGTTGAGTTCGTAGAAGCGCATGATCAGGTTCACCAAGGTGGTCTTGCCGGCCCCTGTGGGGCCCACGATCGCCACGGTCTGGCCGGGTTCGGCGACCAACGACAGCTGCTCGATCAGCGGCGTGTCGTCGCGATACCTGAACGAGACATCCTCGAACTCGACCCGTCCGCGAGCCGGCTGGCCGCCCTCGACCGCGTCGGCGTCGGCGCTCTGCTCGGGCGCATCGAGCAGCTCGAACACCCGCTCCGCGGACGCGATGCCCGACTGCAGCACGTTGATCATCGACGCCGTCTGGGTGAGCGGTTGCGCAAACTGTCGCGAGTACTGGATGAAGGCCTGCACGTCGCCGAGCCCGAGCGAGCCGTTGGCCACCTTCAGGCCGCCGAACACTGCGATCGCGACATAGTTGAGGTTGCCGATCAGCACCGTCGCGGGTTGCACGCAGCCACTGATGAATTGGGCCGCGAAACCGGCTTTGAACAACTCGTCGTTGGTGGCATCGAAACGGGCCTGCGCCTCGCGTTGGCGGCCGAACGCCTTCACGATCGGGTGGCCGGTGAATGTCTCCTCCACCTGCGCGTTCAACGCGCCGGTGTGCTTCCACTGGGCGATGAACCGGCCGCGCGAGTGACCGGCGATCATCTTCATCACCAGGATCGACAGCGGCACCGTGACGACGGCGACGAGCGCCAACTGCCACGAGATCCACAGCATCATGCCGATCGTGCCGGCGATGGTGAGCACACCGGTGAGCAGTTGGCTAAGCGACTGCTGCATGCTCTGGGCGACGTTGTCGATGTCGTTCGTGACCCGGCTGAGCAGATCGCCGCGAGCCTGCCGATCGAGGTACGACAGCGGCATCGCGTGCAGCTTGGCCTCGACATCGCAGCGCAGTCGGTACATGGTGCGCTGCACCACACCGGCCAGTACGAAGGCCTGCAAGTACGACAGCACGTAGCCGACCAGGTACAGCCCGACGGCGATCCACAGCGTGGTGTGCAGCGCACCGAAATCGATGCCGGCACCGCCGCTCGCCCTGCGCACCAAACCTTCGAAGATCAAGTTCGTCGCGTGCCCGAGGATCTGGGGCCCCGACACCACCAGCCCAACGCTCACCACCGCCAGCCCGAGCACCAGGTACGCCTTCGGGCGCTCCGGGCCGAGGCGACGGAACAGCCGCCGGCTTGACGCGGCGAAGTCCTTCGACTTCTCCGTGGGCACGCCCACGGTGCTCATGCGCCCGCTGCGCAGCTCGGCAGTGCTCGCCGCCGGTGCCGGTGGATCGCTCATACCGCGGCCTCTTCGTCGGTGAGTTGTGAGTGCACGATCTCCACATACGTCGGACAACGTTCGAGCAGTTCGTCGTGGGTGCCCAGGCCGACCGGCTCGCCATCCTCCAACGCCAGGATCTGGTCGGCGTGCTTGATGCTGGTGACGCGTTGGGCGATCATCAGCACCACCGCTTCGCGGGTGTAGGGCGTCAGGGCCGCCCGCAGCCGGGCGTCGGTCACCATGTCCAGTGCCGACAGCGAATCGTCGAACAGGTACACCTCGGGTCTGCGCACGAGTGCGCGGGCGATGGCCAGGCGTTGCCGCTGGCCGCCCGACACGTTGGTGCCGCCCTGCGAGATTGCCGACTCGAGCCGATCGGGCATGGCGCGCACGAAGTCGGCCGCCTGCGCAACGGTGAGCGCAACCCACAACTCGTCGTCGGTGGCGTCGGGCTTGCCGTACCGCAGGTTGCTGGCCACCGTGCCGCTGAACAGGTACGGCCGCTGCGGCACCAGACCGATGCGCTGCCACAACGCGTCGGTGGCCAGGTTGCGCACGTCGACCCCGTTCACCAACACGGCGCCGCTGGTGACGTCGAACAGGCGGGCCACCAGGCTGACCAGCGTGGTCTTGCCCGAGCCGGTGCTGCCGATGACGGCGGTGGTCTCGCCAGCGCGGCAGGTGAACGTGACGTCGGAAAGCACGGCGTGCTCGGCGCCCGGGTAGCGGAACCCTGCGTCGCGGAACTCGACCGACGCATGCGGCGGGAGTTCGTTGATCGGGTGTTGGGCGGCAACGACACTGGACGGCGTGGCCAGCACCTCCTGGATGCGCTCGGCGCTGACGGCGGCACGTGGGACCAACGCAGCCATGTAGGCGGCGAGCATGACGGCCATCAGGATCTGCATGAGGTAGGTGAGGAACGCGATCAGCGCACCGATCTTCAGTTCGCCGGCGTTGACCCGGTCGGCCCCGAACCACACCACCGCCACGCTGGACACGTTGACGATCATGATCACGGTGGGGAACATCAGGCCCATCAACTGTCCCCCACGCAGTGCCGTACGGGTGAGCTGATCGTTGCCCCTCTCGAAGCGTTCGGTCTCGTACGGCTCGCGCACGAATGCACGCACGACGCGGATTCCAGAGATCTGCTCGCGCAGCACGCGGTTGATCTCGTCGGTCTGTTCCTGCATGCGCCGAAATGTGGGCACCAGGCGGGAGATGACCGAACCGATAGACAGCACCAGCACCGGAATGGCCACCGCCAGGATCCAGGTCAGCTGCACGTCCTCGCGCAGCGCCATCACCAGACCGCCCGCGGCAGTGAGTGGGGCTGCGATCAGCAACGTGCATGTCATCTGTACGAGGGTCTGCACCTGTTGTACGTCGTTGGTCACCCGCGTAATCAGTGTCGGTGGCCCGAACTGGGTCACCTCGCGGGCGGAGAACGCTGTGACCTGGTGGAACAGCGCGCCGCGCACGTCACGCCCGAAACCGGCGGCCACCTTCGAGCCGTAGTAGATGGCTAAGACCGAGAAGCAGACCTGAACCACGCTGACGAGGAGCATCAGCGCACCGTGCCGCCAGATGTAGCCGGTGTCGCCGGCGGCCACGCCCTTGTCGATGATGTCGGCGTTGAGTGTGGGCAGAGTGAGCGCTGCCGCGGACTGCGCTGCCTGCAGGAGCACGACCGCGATCAGCAGCGACCGGTAGCGCCGAAGGTGCGTGCGTAGGAGTCGTAGCAGCATGAAGCGGCCATCATGTCGCCGATCTGCGTCGACGGACGAACCGTCCATTCAGGGGGAAGCGTCAAGTTCTGGTCAAAGTTGACGCACACCGGTCGAAACCTCTGTTTGTGATCGAAGGAGGGGTGGCCGGCGGCAGCGCACTGCAACAAGCGTCGCCGCGCCGAGCCACGGCCGACCGTCTCCTGGTCGAGGCAGCGTGGCTGGAAGCACTTGCCGCCGACGAGCGGAGCATGGCAGTGCAGCTCGCCAACCTGCCGCCGTCCTAGGCCATCATGCACGACCTCCGATTGCCCGGCTCGAAGGGCAACATCGACCACCTGGTCGTTGGTCCGGGCGGCGCCTTCGTCGTCCTCACACGTCGTCCTCACACGTCGTTCCACGGAAGCGATCACCTACCGCTTGGGTCAGTTGTGGGCCGGCGACCTGCCGTTGCGCGACACGCTCGACGCCGCCAAATCAACCGTCGCAGCTGCTCACCCAGTCGCTGGCCACGCCCGTCGTCCCGATCGTTGCTCTGCTCGGAGCCGTGCTCCCCGCAGCGGCGCCGAACTCCGTCGAGAACGTCCTGGCGTGCGCCGGTGATCATGTCGTGCGAGTCGTCGCTCGCGGCTCGCACACCCTGCTGGCGTCGCACAAGGTCAGTGAGGTCGCCGAGCGTGCGCTGCCGTTGTTGCACAACGCCGGGTCCGTCGCACGCACCCATTCTGCCCTCGGCGTGGGCGCCGATCCGGCCCCGGATCCCTCCGTGAGGCCCGTGGTGCCACCCGTTGCACCAGCATCCGATGGCATCAACGACCGCGCCAGGCCCGGTTTCGCGGCCGAGACCCAGCCCGGCAAGCCGGCCAAGGAGCGCTCGGGACGGACGCGTTCGTTGCTTTTCATCGTGGCCCTGATCGTCAGCCTGTGCCTGGTGGCGGTGGCGGTGGGCAACCTTGCGAGACTGACCTGGAGCGACGACGACCCCAAGCCCGGCTCGTCGGCTTCGGCGGCCACGTCGGGCGTCACGCCGAAGGTCGAGTTCTCCTTCACGTGTCCGGCGCCGGGCGCAGGCTGGCAACTGCTGCCGGTCTGGCCGGGCGACCTCGTTGGATTGGTGCAGTACGAGATCGAGATCCAGAGTTTGGACGGCACGTGGAGCCAGCTGTCACCGTTGGTCACACCGCACATGCCGTGGGATTCACTGCGAGCCCAACCGGCCAACGCCGTCTACACGGTGCGGATCGCCGCCGCGATGAGCGACGCCAAGCGCAGTATGAACGCACCGACGGTGATCACGACACCGCCCACCACGTGCTGATCGCTCAGCGCGCCGGTACCCTTGGTGGCCGTGCCTTCGGCCGTTTTCGGTCGTCGCGCGCCCCCAAGTCGCAGCACACACGACGCACGACAGTAGAGAGAGACTGAGATGGCCAAGCGCGAATTTCCCCTGGAGCGCACACGCAACATCGGCATCATGGCCCACATCGACGCCGGCAAGACCACCACGACCGAGCGCATCCTCTACTACACGGGCAAGAGCTACAAGATCGGTGAAGTGCACGACGGCGCCGCGACCATGGACCACATGGCGCAGGAGCAGGAGCGCGGCATCACCATCACGTCTGCAGCCACTACGTGCATCTGGAACAACCACCGCATCAACATCATCGACACACCCGGCCACGTCGATTTCACCATCGAGGTCGAGCGTTCGCTGCGCGTCCTCGACGGTGCGGTGACGGTGTTCGACTCCGTGGCCGGTGTCGAGCCGCAGACCGAGACCGTGTGGCGCCAGGCCAACAAGTACAAGGTCCCGCGCATGTGCTTCGTCAACAAGATGGACCGCATCGGCGCCGACTTCTACCGAACCGTCGACATGGTGAAGTCCCGCCTGTCGGCCGTGCCGGCCATCTTGCACCTGCCCGTGGGTGCCGGTGGCCCGGAGAGCAACAAGCCGTTCATCGGCCTCATCGACCTGGTGAAGATGAAGGCTCTCATCTGGCACGACGAGGAGCTCGGGGCCAACTGGGACGAGCTCGACATCCCGGCCGACATGGCCGAGCAAGCTGCCGTGTACCGCGAGCAGTTGCTGGAGACCATCGCGATCAGTGATGACGAAGTCATGGAGAAGTACCTCGCCGGCGAGGATCTGACCGAGGAAGAGGTCAAGCGCGCCATCCGCAAGGGCACGCTCGCGTTCGACTTCGTTCCCATCCTGTGCGGCTCGGCGTTCAAGAACAAGGGCGTGCAGCCGATGCTCGACGCGGTCATCGACTTCCTGCCCAGCCCGCTCGACATTCCGCCGACCAAGGGCACCAAACCCAACCACGAGGAAGAGATCCTCACGCGCACGGCCTCCGAGTCGGAGCCGTTCGCCGCGCTGGCCTTCAAGATCGTGGCCGACCCGTTCGGCAAGCTCACCTACTTCCGGGTGTACTCGGGCTCGATCAACAAGGGCGAGGAGGTCTACAACTCCACCAAGGAGCGCCGAGAGCGCCTCGGCCGCATCCTCCTGATGCACGCCAACCAGCGCGAAGACCTCGATGTAGCCATGGCCGGCGACATCGTCGCGGGCCTCGGTTTCAAGGACACCACCACCGGCGACACGCTGTGCGACCGCAGCAACCCGATCATCCTCGAGCGCATGATCTTTCCCGAGCCGGTCATCCACGTGGCCATCGAACCCAAGACCAAGGACGACAGCGACAAGTTGGGCAAGGCCCTCAAGAGCCTGTCCGACGAAGACCCCACCTTCCGGGTGCGTACCGACGACGAGACCGGGCAGACCGTCATCTCGGGAATGGGCGAGCTCCACCTCGAGATTCTCGTCGACCGCATGATGCGCGAGTTCGGTGTGGTCGCCACCGTCGGCAAGCCGCAGGTGGCCTACCGCGAGACCATCACCAAGACGGTCGAGTCCGTCGAGTACCGCCACATCAAGCAGTCGGGTGGTTCCGGCCAGTTCGCCGTCGTCAAGATCACGCTCGAGCCGAACCCCGGCAAGGGCTACGAGTTCGTCGACAAGATCAGCGGTGGCCGCATCCCGCGTGAGTACATCAACCCCACCAACCAGGGCATGCAGCAGGCGCTCGATTCGGGCGTGCTCGCCGGTTACCCCACGGTGGACGTGAAGGCCAGCCTGGTCGACGGCCAGTACCACGACGTCGACTCCTCCGAGATGGCGTTCAAGATCGCCGGTCAGATGGCGTTCAAGAAGGCAGCCGAGATGGCCAAGCCGGTCATCCTCGAGCCGATCATGTCGGTCGAAGTCGTCACCCCCGAGGACTACATGGGCGACGTCATGGGTGACCTGTCCAGCCGTCGTGGGCGCATCGAAGGCATGGAGGCCCAGGGCAACGCGCAGGTCATCCGCGCCCAGATCCCGCTCTCGGAGATGTTCGGGTACTCCACCGACCTGCGCTCGCGCACCCAGGGTCGCGCCACCTACACGATGCAGTTCGCGCTGTACATGGAAGTGCCGCCGAACATCGCCAGCGACATCATCAAGCGCGTCCGCGGCGAGTAGTCGCCCCGGCAGAGCCGTCGAGGTTCCGCAGACTGCCCGGCCCCAGCGGCCGGGCAGTCTGCCGTTTTGCCCCGGTGGATCGAGTCCGGCGCGAACCGGGCGATTTCCCGTTGACGGGGCAGCGCCCGCTGGTCAGGATGACATGCACGCGCTGGACCGGGAAGGGCAGATGACGAGCACCGAACTCACCGTTGACCCCCAGCCCGCCGCACGCGCGGCGCTCGCCCGCGGCGATGCCGAACGCGCGGTCGCACTGCTGGAGTCGGCGATGGCCACCGGCCCCACCAGGCTGTCGCTCGTGCACGACCTCGTGCGCGCTCTGCTCCAGGCCGGCCGGATCGACGATGCGGTCGTCACGATGCAGCGCCTCGTGCTGGCCGCCCCGCATCGCGCGGAACTGCACCTTCAGCTGATCCGCATGCTGCATTCAGCGGGGCGCGACGACGAAGCCCGGGCTGCGGCGCAGGTCGGGTGCGGGGCGCACCGCGGCAACCCGGAGCTGTGGTCGTCGCTCGAGACGCTCGCCCGCACGACCGGCAGGTGGCAGGTGGCCTGCGACGCGGGCCGTCGCCTCGTGGAACTGGTGCCCGGCGATGCCGAAGCCTGGCGCCGGCTGGCGCTGGCGGCGAGGCACTCGGGCGACGACGCACTGATGAGTGACGCGCTCGATGGGTGGATCGCCGCCGCGCCACAGAACCCGGCGGCCCGTCACCTGCATGCGGCGCACCACGGCCATCCGCTCGTGCGCGCCGATGCGGGCTACATCACGGCGCTGTTCGACTCGTATGCCGATCGTTTCGACGAGCACCTCGCCGACCTCGGCTACCGGGCGCCGGAGCTGGTTGTCATGCGAGTGACGGAACTGCTGGCGGGGCCCGTGGAGGCAGCGGCCGACCTCGGATGCGGCACCGGGCAGGTGGGCACCATTCTGCGGCCGTGGGCCGATCGGCTGGTCGGCGTCGATCTGTCGTCGGGCATGCTCGGCAAGGCCCGCGATCGCGGCCAGTACGACGAACTCGTGGAAGGCGAACTCACCGCCTTCCTGCTCGAACGGTCGAACGCGTTCGACCTGGTGGTGTCGGCCGACACGCTCGTCTACATCGGCGACCTGCGGCCGGTGTTCCGCGCGGCCGCGAGCGCGCTGCGGCACGAGGGGGTCCTGGCCTTCACCATCGAGACGCGGCCGAGCGCCGATCTCGGAAGCGGATACGCCCTCGACAGGAGCGGTCGCTACGTGCACGAGCCTCGGTGGATCGCTGAGCAGCTCGCCAGCTGCGGTTTCCACGAGATTCACCATCATCCCTGTGTGCTCCGTTTCGAGGAGCGCCAGGAAGTACACGGCGCTGTGTTCACGGCGCTCACGACCCGACCCGACTGAAGGAGACCGACATGGCACGATTCCGTTTCAACCCGTTCAAGAAGGAGCCGCTGGCGACTGCACAAGAGCAGGCGAAGGACATCGGCCTGAGTGAGTCGAAGGATGTGTCACCGTCGCCTGTTGATGCCGCGGGTAAGGAGGCCGGTCTGGGTGGTGAGTGGAAGAGCGATGGGTTGAAGGTCGTGTCGCCTGGTGAGCCGATGTACAAGGACACAGGATTCGGTGGCGTTGCGGCGAAGGGCGCCGGCTTGAGTGAGTCGAAGGATGTCTCGCCCACCGAGCCGATGTACAAGGACACAGGGTTCGGGGGCGTTGCGGCGAAGGGCACTGACCCCGGCGATGTCTGGAAGACCGACGGGTTGAAGCTCCAATCTCCGGATGCCGGGGTGAAGGAGCCAGGTTTCGACGGCGGGGCACAGGACCTGACGTACGAGATCAAGTTGACGAACGGAATCGTCGCCGATGAGCCGGCGGGCAAGGAGATGGCCGACCTCGACAGCGACGAGATCGTCGATCTGCCCAGTGCGACGGTGGCGCGGCAGGTGTACGAACCCGACGATGTGCTGGGCATCGTGCGCGAGCCCTACAAGCGCATCGTCGACGAAGGCCCCGAGGTCGACGTAGACCGCGGGTTCGACGTCGACCAACGCCTCGATGCTCCTGACTTCGACGCGCTCGATGCGCCGCCGATCGCTGACGACGGACTTCCGACGGTCGATGCCCGGCTCGATGCGACGAGCCCATACCTCGCGCGTGCCGACCTCCAAGCCCCGGCACTGGTGGAGGTGGAGATGTCCGACTTCGGCGACGACGACCCCGGCTGGAACGAGGGAGCCGATGAACTCGCCATCGAGGTCGACGGCGCCAGCGCAGGGTCGCTGCTCGACGATGACGGACCCGCCCTCGACGGCTAGCCGAGCGTCGTGTCGGCGTCAGCCGCAGAAGCGTCGCTGACCATGACTCGTCGACTTGTCTGGTGTGCCGTTCCTGCTCTTGCTCTCGTGCTGGTCGCCTGCGGCGACGACGACAAGTCACCATCACGTGCTGAGACCGCCGTGCAGGGTGATGCGTTCTGCACTGCGGCGACCGAGGTCGACACCCTCCGTGCCGGACGAGTTGCGTTTTCCGGTTCGGGTGGCCGGCCCGCGGTCGTTCGGTCCCGAACGGTGAATTCAATGTTCGCTACGTAGCGTTCGTTGAATTCACGGTTCGTCCGCAGTGAGTCCTGCCGGAGAGCCCTCCGGCCACAGCGCGATCGGCGCCCGTTCGCGCCCGTCGTGGTCGCCAGCCGAGCGGGATCACCTTGGTCGCCCAGAAGTGCCGCTTCGGCGGTGGAACGTGGGCCGCAGCGCCGCTAGGCTCGTTGCGTTCTTTGACAACCCCAAACATCCCCGACAAACGGAGACTGCAATGAGCAAGGCGAAATTCGAGCGCACCAAGCCGCACGTCAATATTGGCACGATGGGTCATATTGATCATGGGAAGACGACGTTGACGGCTGCGATTTCTAAGACG
>JANONE010000084.1:0-2009 GCA_031420675.1 Ilumatobacteraceae bacterium
GTGCTCACCGATGACGTCAAGGCCGCCATCATTCTCTTCTTCAGCGTGCTCGACGAGCAACAGCGACGGTTGTTCGCGGGACTGGAAGCCCTGCAGTTTGATGCCCGAGACCGCTGGATCGCCGAGCTCCTCGGCGTGCACGTGCAGACGGTGGCCAAGGGACGGCGGGCGCTGCTCGCACGTGACATTCTGCTGGATCGGTCCCGCAGGCCAGGCGGCGGCAGAACACGCGCGGAAACAAAACGCCCGAGATCCTCGCGAACATCGAAGCCCTGATGCGACTCGACACCGCTGGCGATCCGATCTCGGGCTTGAAGTGGACGCACAAGGCCACCGAGAAGATCGCCACGGAACTGCGACGCCTCGGCATCCGCGTCGGCACGTCCCGTGGCACTCCCGAATTCGCGGTGGATTCCATCGAGCGATGGTGGCGACTCGAGGGGCGACGGCAGTATCCAGACGCCAACCACCTCTTGATCCTGGCCGACGGAGGCGGCGGCAATGGCCATCGTGCGCGCGTCTGGACAGCACGCCTGCAAGACCGCGTCTGTGACCGCCACCAGCTGACGATCACGGTGTGCCACTACCCGCCCGGCGCCTCCAAGTGGAATCCCGTTGAGCACCGAGTCAACTGCGAGATCAGCCGGAACGGGCCAGCGGTGCCACTCGACAGCTACGAGACGGTCCTGAAATACATTCGGCCCACCACCACGGCCACAGGCGTGCGACTGCGAGCGCAGCTGATCCGCAAGCAGTACGACCAAGGCCTCACGGTCCCCGACGACGAGATGGCACAGCTCTCCATCCAGACCCATACGGCACGCTCGCGATGGAACGACACCCTCTCTCCGCGCGGTGGGGGTGCTGGTTTCTGTCTACAACCGAATCTGCTGGATCAGGTCGAGCGCGCGGCGTTGTGTCGCGTTGGGCGTGGTCACGACAGAGAAGGTCGGCGCGTCGGGTCCGGCGCTCGGCGCGCGGCAGGTATTGCGCACGATGGTGGCGAGCTCGGCCATCAAGGTCGAGAAGCTGTGTGCCGGTGTGCCGTCGATGAGGGCATGGGTCGATGCCTTGGTCTGCGCTGAGGCTGAGCGCGTGGCCGGTGCCACCGGGTCGCACGTGGTCTTGGCCTGTTGCTCGGTATCGGCGAACGTCACCTCGCGCCAGGCCTCCCGCATGTGCCACTCGACGTAGTAGGCCAGCATGCACAGGAAGATGTGTGCGCGCACCCGGTCGGCCAGACGATGATGGATCGGACGCACCTTCAGGTCGATCGTCTTGATCGAGCGGAAGGCCCGCTCCACGTGGGCCAGCGACTTGTAGCGGCGTACGCACTCGGGGGCATCCATCTGCGCCGCGGGCACTGAGGTGCGGACGATGTACAGCCCGTCCAGCGCCGCCTCGCTGGCGATGCTGTCGGCCTTGCGCGCCCAGGACAGGGCCGCATCGGTGATGCGCAGCTCGACGTGTTTGGCCACCTTGTACTGGTTGATGATCGTGCCCACCCGCAGGCCGATCACGTCTTGGCCCCTGAGCTTGCCCGCGTCCACGCGGACCGTGAGCTTGTCGAGATTGCGCTCGGTGGCCGCCAGCAGGTCCTCACGCGTGTGCGCCCGCAACTTGGCCAGCTGCGGATTGCGGCACGCCACCAGGCGCTCGCCGGGATAGTCCGGCGAGCGGAGTTCGAGCAGGTTGCGCTCGTCGAACAAGCCCATCTGCAAATGCCCCTGCTCGACCAGCGCGCGGATCGAGGCGCTCTTGAGCGCCGTGATCCACCCGATGCCGTCCATCTCGCGCATCTCGTCGATGGCCTTTTGCGAGACCATGCCGCGGTCCCCGACCATCACCATGTGCCGGGCACCAAAGTCATCGCGCAGCTTGTGCACCGCAGGCATGAAGGTGCGGCTGTCGGCCGTATTGCCCTCATGCACCGACACCGCCACCGGGCAGCCGCGCGCATCGGTGAGCAAGCCGTAGTTGACCTGCAACGTGCCGGGCTTGCCATCGCG
>JANONE010000085.1:0-1674 GCA_031420675.1 Ilumatobacteraceae bacterium
TCGCCAACACCTTCTTCGGCTTGGGAGCTGCGTAGTAGATGACGTCCTGGTAGTCGATCGCCGCGTAGCGCACGTTCTGCCAGCTGGGCTCCTCCAACGTGAGCCAATGACGATACGCCCTGAGGCGCCAGTCAAGCAGCCAGTCCGGCTCGTTCTTCTTGCCCGAGATCAGCCGAATGACGTCCTCACTCAACCCGCGGGGGATCAACTCGGTCTCGATCTCAGTGGTGAAGCCGTACTGATACTCCCGGCTCGCCAATTCGCGGACATCGGTCGACACGGCGGTCATCGTGCACTCTTCGACGTCTGACAACCCTTTGCCTCCGACACGGTCGAACGCAGCGGCCGGATGGCCGCGGGCCCGGCGAGGTCGGGCTCGACCTCGTAACGCGGCACCGCCGGGTCCACCCCGACCGACCAGGCGTCGATCCCGCCGGTCAGCGACCGGACCTCGGTGAAGCCGTGCCCTGCGAAGTACGACGCGGCGTCGTGGCTGCGCTGCCCGATGTGGCAGTAGAACACGATCGGGGTGTCGCGCGGCCAGCGCATCACGATCTCCGCCATCGCCTCGGTCATCAGGGTCGCCCCCTCAATCCGGGCCAGCTCCCACTCCGCCGGAGTCCGGACATCGAGCAAACGAGGCGGCTTGCCACTCGCCAACGACGCCGCCACCTCACTGGGGCTCACCTGGGCACGCCGGTCGATCTGCTCAGCATCCTCGAGGAACGCGATCACCTCTTCGAGATCGAGGTTGTTATGGCTGCGGGCCACCTCTTCCAGCCTGTCGCCGAGCTCATACCCGCAGCTGTTGCACCCGCCGATGTGGTACCGGCGGAACAGGGCCCGTTGGGCGCTCGGGTACGTCTCCAGGACCTCCCCCATCGTGCTGTCCCCGGTGATCATGAGAACGCTCATCCATCGTCTCCTTGTCGTCTCGACGTCCATCGGCTGCGGCGAGCCTCAGCTCTAGCATACTTATGCAAGTTGTAACTTGTCAACGTAGCGCACCGCTTTGTTGCGGAGTACACTGCGATGGTGAACAGCGCACCCGTGGGGTCAGCCGAACTGTCGCCGGCGCAACGCAACGTCCTTGAAGCGCTGAAGAGGCGAGGCGAAGCGTCAGCAGACGAACTGGCGGAGGCCCTCGGAATCACTCCGAGCGGAGTCCGCCAACACCTGGCCGTGCTCAGGTCAGCGGGTCTCGCCGCTTCGCGTCTGGATCGGGGTCGGTCCGGACGGCCCGTCGATATCTACCACGGCACCGATCTCGGCGAAACCCTGTTCGCCGGAGCCTCCGGCGACCTCTCGCTCGAGCTGCTCGGCCACATCGAAGAGGAAGACCCCGACCTCGTTGCCCGCGTCTTCGAGCGCCGCCGACGCCGGCGTGTCGAACAAGCCGGCGAGCAGCTGGTCGGCAAGAACCTCGACGAGAAGGTGGCGATCCTGGCCAAGATCCTCGACGGGGAGGGGTATCTGGCCGACTTCGACAAGCTTGCCGACGGCACCTACCGGATGAACCTGCACAGCTGCGCAATCTGGGGAGTGGCGTCCCGCTACGGACAGGCCTGCACCACCGAACTCGAATTCCTACGCGAGGTGCTCCCCGAAGCAGAGATCGAACGGGGCGCACACAAAGCAGCCGGCGCCTACGTCTGCGGGTATCTACTCCGACCA
>JANONE010000086.1:0-3420 GCA_031420675.1 Ilumatobacteraceae bacterium
ATCGCAGTTGCGATGACCAGTGCGTCCGGAAGGCGAAGGGCGCGGTGCGCTGCGCGTAGTTTCGCCGCGGTCGTCGCGATCTCGATGTCGAGCGGGATGATCGAGATGGGGAGGCGGTCGACGAGTGTCCGAACGGCCTGAACAGCTGGCTCGCCTCGGCGTGCGGGGCCAACCAGGGACTCAGCGAGAGCCGATGCTGCGAGGGCGAGATGGTCACCGTGTCGCAGGGCGTCGGCGAGCGCTTCTCGCGACGTCTGGTGGTGTGCGTCGCTGGCGTCGAGGAACCCGATGATGACCCCGGCGTCAAGATGGATCAGTCCCATTCTCGTCGCAGGTCGTCGAGCTCGTTGGCGGTGTATGCGCCGGTCATCGCGCCAGCGAATTCGGCGAGGATGTCGTGTTCTCGCTCGAGGACGACGCGGCCAGCGCCGTCGGCGTGGGCTACGACACGATCGCCGATTTCGAGGCCTGCGGCGCGCAACGCGTCCGCCGGGATCGTGATCTGATGTTTGGAACTGATCCGTGTCGCGCCGCGGCGACGGTTCTTTACTTCTCTCATGAATGTAAAGGTACTGTGCGTGGGGTCATCACGCAACCGGACTCGAGCCGACCAGGGGCGGGCAAGTCCCTGCGAGCAGCAAGCGCGGATGCGCCGATATGGCCTGTCCTTGCCGGTGTCAAGGGCCGGCGATGGTGGCGTCGTTCGGCGTCGCGCGTTATGCGCTGATCGCGTATTTCGTCACTGACGCGGATCGGCAGGTATGGGCGGTGCAGGGTGTCTAGTGTGGCCCGCACGGAGATAGGGAGGGCAGCCATGACATCGCTCGCAGAGAGTCGGAGTTCGGGTGCAGCTAGTGAGTTGGCTGCGGGAGTCGGCGGGCTCGCGGCTGCGGTGGCGGAGCATCGGAGCGAGTTCGACTCGAACGGTCAATTGCCTGATGACCTCTTTGAGCAACTCGCCACGGTGGGTTTGTTCCGACTCCTTCTGCCGCCCTCGCTCGGTGGGCCCGGGCTGTCGGCTCTTGAGTTCATGGATGTCGTCGAGGCAGCGTCGGCTCTTGACGGCACGGTCGGTTGGCTGGTCGGCAATGGGGGCGGCATGGCCCGGGTGGGGGCATACCTGCCGGCGGAGAGCGCTAGGGAGATTTTTGACGATCCCTTGGCGTTCGTGGTCTCGTCGACGGGTGCCGTGGGACGTGCGGTTCGCGTTCCGGGCGGTTACTCCGTGACCGGTCGGTGGCCGTTCGGAAGCGGTTCGCCGCACGGCACATGGTTCACCCCAGTGTGTGTGGTCGAGGAAAGCGAGCAAGCTACCGGTGAAGTGATTTTCGTGTTTGCACCGCGAAAGGATGTTCTGCTCCACGACAACTGGCAGGTTTCGGGTCTCTGTGCCACCGGGAGCGTCGACTTCGAGTTCGTGGAGGTGTTCGTACCCGACCGCTTTGCGCACGCGTTCCAGCCAGAGCCCACGCAGCCCGGCACGCTCTACCGGCTTCCCACCCGCTCGATCTATCCGTGGACGGTCGCCACCGTGCCGCTCGGCATCGCAGCTGGCGCTATCAATGACTTCGCAACAACGGCGGGCTCCGCAAAGCGGCGCGGCGACAGTGTCCCGCTCGCAGAGCGCGAACTGATTCAATCGCAGCTTGGCCAGATCCAGGCGCGCACCGCTGCGAGCCGGGCGTACCTTCGCCACACTATGAGCACTCTGCTGGAGGGAATCGAGGCCGGCATCGGTCTAGAAGCGAGCCGGGTCGACTTCCGACTCGCGTGCACATTCGCGAGCCAATCAGCCCTCTGGGCAATCAATTTGGTCACCGAAATGGCCGGAGCGGTTGCCATCCTGCGGTCGTCGCCGCTCGAAAGGCGTGAGCGAGACGCACGTGCTGCTGCGAAGCACGTTGCGATGAGTCCGGCTGCCTATATCACCGGCGGGAAGCTACGACTCGGACGCGACCTATCGAACGTCCTCTTTTGAACCACACGTCGAGTGCGTGAACGGCTGCGCCCGTATCCCGCTGACCTGGGCCAACAGCCCTCCGCCGGGGTGCGGGAGCCCCACAAAGCCGTAACGAGCAGATTGCCCTGATGGAGGATGGAACGCAAGACGTTGCAGTGATTCGTAGCGTTGCGGGTCTGGTCGGGTGTGTCTCTCGAATGCCCTGTCACCGTGAGGTTGGCTTCCGAACGAACCGACCAGTCGGCCAGATCCAGTCGCGGTGTGGCTCGTAAGAGGAACGGCATCAACCACATATCAGGTGTGCCCACCGTGGCGAACCCAACCACGAGACGAGGGAACACATCATGTTCATGATCGGCATCGACCCCCACAAGGGGTCCCATACCGCTGCTGCGGTCGACCGGGCCGAGGCTGTGATCGACACGATCCGTGTCGATGCTGCTCGACATCAACGGGCCCGGCTGTTGGCGTGGGCGGCACCGTTCTCGCCGCGCACTTGGGCCATCGAAGGCGCGACAGGGATGGGTGCGCTGCTCGCCCAGCAGCTCGTCGCCGCCGGCGAACACGTCGTCGATGTCCCACCGAAGTTGTCGTCGCGGGTGCGGCTCCTCGAGCGCGGCAAGATCGACAAGACCGACCCCAACGATGCTCGCTCTGCGGCGATCGTCGCCTGGCATCACCCGGCCCTCAACGTCGTCACCGGCCTCGACGAGCACCGCGTCGTGCTGCGCCTCCTCGCCGATCGCGATCATCAGATCACCGCCAACCGGACCCGCACGATCTGCCGGCTGCACGCCTTGTTGTGTCTGCTTATCGAGGGCGGCACCGGCCGTTCCTTGACAGTCACCAAAGCCGAACAACTGCTGGCCAGCGTCCACATCGACGGACCAGTCACCAACGAGCGGGTCGCGGCTGCGAACGAGCTGCTCGACGAGATCCGCAACTACGACACCGCCCGCACAGACGTCCGCGCGCGCACCGCGACGGTGATCAAGTCCACCGGCTCGACTGTCACCAGCATCCACGGCATCGGCCCGCTCACCGCCGCGATCATCATCGGCCGCGCTGGTGACATCCGCCGGTTCCCGACCGCCGGCCACTTCGCCCGCCACAACGGCACCGCACCAATCGAAGCATCCTCGGGACCCAAGAAGCGGCACCGGTTGAACCCTCGCGGCGACCGCCAGTTGAACCACGCGATCCACATGGCCGCGGTCACCCAAGTCGGCCACGCCACCCCCGGCCGCGTCTACTACTTGCGCAAGCAAGCCGAGGGCAAGACCCGCAAGGAAGCGCTGCGCGCGCTGAAGCGACAACTCAGCGACGCCGTCTACCAACGTCTCATCAACGACACCCGCAACTGACCCAACACCGGCCGAGCTCGCCGCTACATCTACCAGTGGGCTCGGGAGGACAATGCGAGGACGTCACTGGAATCCAGCGTGGCCGGCATCGCACCT
>JANONE010000087.1:0-5419 GCA_031420675.1 Ilumatobacteraceae bacterium
GTACACCACTGTGATGCGCAGCCACTTCACCCCCGATGTCGTCGAGGTGAACGTGGGCGACACCGTTCGCTTCCACCTCACCAACATCGAGACGACGCCAGATGCCACTCACGGTTTCGCGATCCCTGGCTACAATGTGGAGTCGAGCATCGATCCCGGTGAGGTCGTGAGCATCGAGGTAAAAGCCACTCGATCAGGCGCCTTCGCCATGTACTGCTCCGAGTTCTGCTCGGCGCTGCACCTTGAGATGCAAGGCTGGTTCCTGGTCAAGCCCTGATCAGCGCCACAGCAACCAGTACATTTGCCACATCCAGTTCACACTACGGGCCGGCGCGAGCCGGCTCAAAAGGAAAAAACATGAACAACCTGAACAAGACGATCAAGATGGCCCTCGCCGTCACAGTCCTGGGCTTCGTCGCCGTTGGCTGCGGGAGCGACTCGGACAGCAAGAAAGGGAGCGGTGATGTGAGCAGCGAGGCGACCAGTGCTGTTACCAACGCTCCCGTTGCAGACGAGGCGATCCATGTCGTCGCGAAGGAGTTCGCCTTCGACCCGTTGGCCATCGAGGCTGCGGCCGATACTGAGTTCACGATCGAGATGACCAACACGGGCGTGATCGAGCACGACTTGACCATCCCCGGCCAGGAATCCGCCAAGATCGTCGCCGTCGGCGGAGCAACAGCCTCCGGTTCGTTCACTCTGAGCGCAGGAACCTATGAGTACTACTGCTCCGTTGTCGGCCACAAGGAGTCCGGGATGATCGGCACGTTGACCGTCAAGTGACCGCGAGCGTCGACCAGGGGTTTCATTCGGCAGGCGGCGACGTTGTGCCGGAGCCCCGGGTCGGCCCTCCGGCCCGACGGCGGCAAGTCGTCACCTGGGCCGTCGGCATCGTTGCCGCCATCCTGTGTGTGGTGGCGATCCCACAGCCGCTGTGGAAGGCGGTGCTCGAAGCACCGCAGTACCACGGCGACGGAGCACTCCGGCTCACCGCCTATGGTGACCGGCTGGTGGGCGATGTGTGTGAGCTCAATGACCTCAACCACTACATCGGCATGCGCCGTCTCGGTGAACCCGCCATCGCATGTGGCTCTGCTGCTCTCGGCGGCGGCGAGAACACGGTTGGACGGATTGCCCCCGAGATGGTGTTGTGGTTGCCTGCTGCCCTCGTGGCCGCCGTTTCGGCGCTTGTCGCAGCGGTGAGTTCGCGAAGATGGCTGCGGCGAGCGGCGTTGCTCTATTTGTGGGGTTTGCCGGCCGGAGTGCTGGTGATGGCTCAATTCCGTCTGTACCAGTTCGGCCATGATCTCGACCCGGCGGCGGCATTCCGTCCCGCGCCATTCACGCCCCGGGTCCTGGGACCCAGCACTATTTACCAGTTCAGTGTCGATGCTCGACCGGGCCTCGCGTTGGTGCTGGTGGTGATCGCTGCCGCCATCGCGACGGTGATGCCCCGCCGCCTCACTGCCGCACACCTTCCCCCGGGTGAGGTTTTCGCCGGTTTCACGGCAGCCGAATTGGCGCCGCTACTGGTGGCCGCCGCCGGCGTGCTGGCCATGCTGGGCCACGACGGGTGGGCCGCCGTCGGGCTGGGCGGCGCAGTCGTCGCGCTAGGCACTGCGGCCGTTCGGAAATGGTCGTGAGATTGCGTGCGGCGCAGGCCGCGGGCCTACTGGCCGCTGTCTTCGGCGTTGTTTCCGGTTGCGTCGGCGCCGATCAGGGGGTGGGTCTCGAGGCGCCCCCGACGACCACGATTGCCGACGAGCATCAGCACCACCGCTCCGACCAATCGACACCCGGCACGACGCCCGTTGCGGCGCAGGACGATGGCGATCTCGCGGCCGCACAGGCCGGTGCCGAACTGGCGGCCCGGCTGGCGGTGGCGAAGACCGGCGACACTGTTGTGTTGGCGGCCGGCCGCTACCTTGGCAACTTCGTGATTCAGAGCGGCATCTCGCTGATCGGGGAAGGTCGCCCGATCCTCGACGGTGGTGGCACCGGCACCGTACTCACCGTCGACACTGCTGCTACGGGGGCAACCGTGCGCGGCCTGCGCTTGGTGGCGAGTGGGAACGGCCCGTTGGGTACGCCTACCGGTCTGCGGGTGCTCGCCAACGACGTCACTGCGCAAGATATCGAGATCGCCGACGTCTACATGGGAATCCAGGTGATGGGGGCCGACGGCGCACATGTCATCGGCAACACCATCACGGGCTTCGCAGACGGCGCACTCAGCAACGAACTGCACGACACCGGTGGCGTGGTCGATGCCACCGGCATCGACCTCGCAGGGGACGGTCCGACTACCAAAAAGATGCGCGGTGATGCGATCACTCTCGGCAACACAGCGGGCGCGGTGGTGACGGGAAACACCATCACCGACGCTCGCGACGGCATCTTCCTCTCGTTCGCGTCCGACACGGAGCTTGGTGGCAACCGGGTGACCGACAGCCGGTATGGCATCCACGGCATGTACGCCGAGCGTCTGTTGGTGGAGGAGAACTACTTTGACGGCAACCTGGCCGGAGCGATCCTCATGTACGGCGGCCCGTTCGAGGTGCGCGGCAATACCATCTTGCACAACCGTTCGCCGGCTACTGGGTTTGGACTGGTGTTGAAGGACGGCAGCGGTGCCACCATCGTCGACAACGTGATCGTCTTCAATCGCGTGGGCATCAAGCTAGACAATGGGGGTGCTACTTCGTCCACATCCGTGCAGGCGGTGATGCGATCGAACACGATCGCGATGAACCAGGTGGGTGTGCAAATCATGGAGGCGTCGCGCGGCTCGTTCGCGCGCAACAGTTTCGCCGAAAATACGGTTCAGGTGGTCACCGATGGTGAGGTGCCGAACATCGAGTGGAGTGTGGCTGAGACCGGCAACTTCTGGAGCAACTACCGGGGCTACGACTCCGACGGGGATGGTGTCGGTGATGTCGATTTCGTCGATGGCGGTTCGATCTCTTCCATGCTCACTCGTTCACCGGTGATGATCAGCCTCGCGTCAGGCCCCGGGTTCCGAATGCTGCAAGCCGTCCAAGATCGGTGGGCGTCCGACGATCCCGTGGTGCGCGACCGTCATCCGCTTGTCGACATGGATTCGCCCGTCGTGGTGGGTGAGCTGCGCCCAGGGCGCGTGCCGGGGTGGTTCGGAGTGGTTGGCGGTGCCGTGGTTCTGTTCGCGTGTGGAGCGCTGCTGTGGGGACGACGTGGACGGATGCTGCGTCATGCCTGAGCAACCGGCGGTGCGCGTCACGAACGTGAGCAAACGATACGGTCGTCGAGCCCCGACGCTGCGCGACATCAACCTCGCTGTCGAACCGGGAACCATCGTCACCCTCGCTGGATCGAATGGCAGTGGCAAGTCCACCCTCCTGCGATGCATCGCCGGGCTCGCCCGATTTATAGGGGTCATTGAAGTGCGCAGCCACGATGTCCGCGCCGACGGGGGCTTCCGCGGCGAAGTTGGTTACCTGCCCCAGTCCGTGGCCTTTCCGCCACAGTCCACCGTCGACGAGACGCTGGCGTTCTTCGCCCAGTTGCGCGGCACCGGAGACGTAGCGCTGCCGCTACCCGATGGGTTCCTGCCAGCTAGGTCGGCACTCGTGGGAACGTTGTCCGGTGGTCAGCGACAGCGGCTGGCGATGGCGATTGCTCTTCTCGGCAACCCGGCCGTCCTGCTGCTCGACGAGCCGGTCTCCAACCTCGATGAATCTGGCCGCGAGTCTGTATGGACGATGCTGTGTGAGTTGAAGGCCACCGGCACCACTGCGCTCATTGCCAGTCCCTCGCCCGCCGACCTGGCCGGCATCGGTGACCGCACAGTGGTGCTGCACGAGGGAAGAATTGTTGACGATAGAGAACAGGTTGCATCGTGAGCGGTCCGATTCGGGCAATGGCCGGCTGGGAATACCGCAACGCGTCCCGAAGTCGGTGGGTCATCGGTACGGCCGTCGCGTTCGCGTTGTTGTGCCTGGCTGTGTCGTTGCTGGGTCTGCGATCGTTGCGCGAGCTTGGTCTGTCTGGCGTCGGGCCGGCGTCGGCAGCGCTCATCAACCTCGGCATTCTGCTCCCGGCCCTCATGGGACTGCTGCTGGGTGGTAACGCCCTCGTTGCCGCCCGCGAGCAGGGCGTGCTGCCGATGATCGCCGTTCAGCCGGTGTCACGCAGCAGCCTCGTGCTCGGGCCCTTCCTGGGCGTGTCGGCAGCATTGGCCGTCTCGGTCCTGCTCGGGTTCGGCGTCGCCGCGGTAGTGCTCTCCGGCGTGGCCAGGCGCTCCGATGTGATGCCGTTGACCGCGCTGGTCGGGTCGACCCTCGCCGTCGCCGTGACGTGTGTGGCGATCGGTCTCGGGGTGTCGGCGGTGTCGCGCTCGCGGCTGCAGGCGACCTCGACCGCGATCACTTTGTGGTTCATGCTCGCGCTAGGGATGGACTTGGTTCTTGCTGCCGCCGCCCCTGCCGTTCGTATGGGGCCGGCCGGATTACTGGTCGCAGTGGTCAGCAACCCGCTCGAGGCCGGCAGGGTCCTCGCCCTACTCGGGTCGAGTTCGGATGGCACGGCGCTGGGGCCATTCGGTGCCTATCTGGTCGAGTCCTTCGGCAGCGGCGGCGCAGCCGCGATCCTCGCCGGCTCGCTGGTGTTTTGGACCTTGGCGCCGCTGGTCCTCGCTCGTTGGGTGCTCTCCAGGGGAGATCTGTGAACACGGCGGTGGCGGTATGAAGCTCTCACGCGAGTGTCGCTATGCGCTCGTCGGTCTGACGACGCTGGCGTCCAAGTCGCCGGGCACGGTGATGGGAGCTGCCGCACTCTCCGAGGAGGCAGGGCTGCCGCCGCCGTTCATGGCGAAGATCCTTCAGCAGCTTGCCAAACGAGGCGTTCTGATCTCGTACCGGGCTAGCCCGCGTGGATACGTGCTCGCTCGACCAGCAGGTGAGATCACCGTGCGCGAGGTACTCGAGGCGATCGACGGCGACGACCTCTTCCAGCGCTGCGTCTTCTGCAGAGAGACCTGCAACGCCGACAGCCCTTGTGCGTTGCACGATGCTTGGGCGCCTGTGATGCAGCAGACAGTGAACACGTTCTCGAGGATGACGATCGCCGATATCGGCGCGGTGGCGGAAAACGGCTGGCCTTCCAGCCTCAGGCGCAGTTGAGACGGTTGCCAGATGAGGTGGGTCCGACGATCGACGCAGTTGTCGCCCGTCGACGGTTGCTGATGCATGCCATTCGCAAACTCGCCGTTGTCTCGGCGTTCGTCGCCACGCTGTTGCTAGCTGCATCCCATCGGCGCAGATTGGTCCTACGCCGCTCCCGGCTTCGCTGGGATCCACCGGTAGCGCCGACGATCTCGTGTCCTTTGTCGGCGAGAGTGATCGGACACGGAGAACCGATCGTCCTGCTGCATGGCCTCGGCGCA
>JANONE010000088.1:0-1775 GCA_031420675.1 Ilumatobacteraceae bacterium
CGGGCGTCGAGGATCTCGCCGATCGTGATCGCGGCGTGGATCAGCCCGACGTGCGTGTAGGCCTGCGGGAAGTTGCCGAGCAACTGGCCGGTCGCCGGATCGATGTCTTCGGAGAACAGCCCGAGCGGGTTCGCGTACGTCGCCAAGCGATTGAACAGCGCCACCGCTTCATCCACCTCGCCCATCATGGCGAGGGCCTCGACCCACCAGAACGAGCAGATCGAGAACGCGCTCGTGGTGTGACCGAAGTCGTCCTCGTGCCGGTAGCGCAGCATCAGGCCATCGGGCGCCAGCAGCTTTTCATACGCGCGCACGGTGGACCTGAAGCGCGGATCCGTGGGGTCGACCAGGCCGATTTGTGGCAGCAGCAAGTTCGAGGCGTCCGGAAAGTGCCCGTCGAGCGCCTGGGTGAAGAACCCGAGCTCGTCGTTGTAGGCGTGCTTCAAAATCCGCGCGCGCTCGGCGTCGGCCCAAACCTTCCATCCGCGCGCCCGCTCCGGCATACCGAAGAACTCCGCCAGCTCGGCGCCGCGGTGGGCGGCCACCCAGCACATGGCCTTGGAGAAGGTGTAGTGCCTGGGCAACGTCCGATACTCCCACAGGCCGGTGTCGACGATCGCCGACGCGGCAATGGCTTCGTCGACCAGGTGCTCGAGCAACGACGCCAGCGAGGGATCCTCCCAGACCACTCGCGGGTCGGTGAGAATGGTCTCGAGACACAACACCATCTCGCCGTGAACGTCGTGCTGGCGCTGGATGTAGGCGGCATTGCCGATGCGCACGGGGCCAATGCCGTCGTAGCCGCGCAGCTCGGGCACGATCTCTTCGTCCAGGTGTCGCTTGCCGGTGATTCCGTAGATCGGCTGCAGCGGTCCGCTGTCGGCCATCTCGCGCAAGAAGCGGACGAAGGCTTCTCCTTCCGAAAGGTGACCCAAGCGCCGCAGCGCTTCCACCACGAACGCGGCGTCGCGCAGCCAGCAGTAGCGGTAGTCCCACGTCCGCCCCGAGCCGATCGCTTCGGGAACACTGGTCGTGGCCGCCGCGATGATGGCGCCGGTATCGGTGAAAGCGTGCAGCTTGAGGCACAGCGCCGAGCGCAGCACCGCTTCGGCCGCAAACGACGGCAACGCACACGTTTTCGCCCATAGCCGCCAGCCGCGAATGGTGAGCTCGAGGGCGGTCTCGGCCGCTGGGCCTGAATCCACAGAGGGTGGCCGGCCGGCACTCAGGGAAAAGAACACCGGACGATCGATCCGGAAGGGCACGCCATCCAGAATGAACGGCGCGGCGACGTTCGACGACAGGTAGAGCCGCGTGGGACCGCCAACCACCTCGAGGCCATGTCCAGCAGCGACAACCTCGACGTGGGCCCGGCTGTAGTCGGGTCGCGGATCGAAACGCACCCGCGCGCGGGGTGCGCCCTCAAGCGGACGCAGCAGGCGGCAGATCTCAATCGGCGCATCGACGCGATACCCGTCGAGCGTGCGCGGAGCGAAGTCGAGCACCTCGAAGCGGCCATCAGCCGCCGTGATCTCGGTGCGGACGACGTTGGTGTTGCGGACGTAGGTGGAGGTCGAGGTCCACGGCTCGACCGGCTCGAAGGCCCACGAGCCGCCCCGCTCCTGATCCAGCAGCCGCGCAAACACCGACGGGCTGTCGAAGCGCGGCAGGCACAACCAATCGATGCTGGTACCTGGTCCCACCAGCGCCATCACACGGCCATTGCCAATGGCCCCGTGATGCAGCGGGATCGGCGTCACCGAACCGCCTCCATG
>JANONE010000089.1:0-2906 GCA_031420675.1 Ilumatobacteraceae bacterium
CCGAAACGGTCGTCGGGCACGCCCACGACCGCAGCGTCGTTCACCGTCGGGTGGGTCTTGAGTGCCTCCTCAACCTCCTCCGGGTACACCTTCTCGCCGCCCGTGTTGATGCACTGGCTCCCTCGCCCGTACAGCTTCAGCGTGCCGTCGGCCTCCACCTCGGCCCAGTCTCCGGGAATGCTCCAGCGCACGCCGTCGTGCAGCACGAACGTCGCCGCGGTCTTCGCTGCGTCCTTGTAGTAGCCGACCGGGGTGCGGCCTCTCAGCGCGACGCGGCCGCGTTCGCCGCTGCCGGCCAGCACCTCGTGGCCGTCCTCGGTGAGCACCCGCGTGTTCGGGCCGAGCGAGAACTTGGCGGTGACGCTGGCGCTGTCGGCCGTCGTCGTGTTGCTCGCCATGCCGATGGCCTCGCTGCTGCCCAGGCTGTCGATCATGATCAGGCGCGCGTTGTGGCGCAGCAGGCCGGCCTTGGTCTCTGCCGCCCAGATCACACCACTGCTGACGATGACGCGCAGCGACGAGATGTCCCACCGATCGGGCTCCGCGTCGAGCGCCTTCAGGATCGGTTTGGCGAACGCGTCGCCCACGATCGAGATGCTGTTCACCCTGTGGTGCTGAATCGTGTCGAGCAGTTCGACGGGGTCGAAGTGGCGGCCTGTAAGTGTGACGACGGAGCCGCCGAGCAGCAGGTTCCACATTGCGTTGAAGGCGCCGGTGCCGTGCATGAGTGGTGCTGCCGGCAGGTTGCGTGGGCCCGGCTTGCCCATGCGCGCGTCGAACGCGTCCCATCCGGGCAGGGTGGGCAGTGGCTGTTTCGACGGAGCGTCGAGGCTGCCGATGATGTCGTCCTGGCGCCACATCACGCCCTTGGGCATACCGGTGGTGCCGCCGGTGTAGAGGATGTAGAGATCGTCGGCGCTGCGGCCCCACGGCGCGCTGGTGCGGCCCATTCCGGTGGCTGCAGCGGTCTCGTAGTCGATCGCCCAACCGGGGCAGGGCTCGCTGGCGTCATCGACCCAGATCCAGGTGTGCACCTTCGGGACCCGCGCCCGCATTTGGTCGCACCGCGAAGTGAAGGTGCCGTGGAACACGACCGCGACGGCGTCAGCGTTGTCCCACAGGTACGCGACCTCGTCATCGGTGTAGCGGTAGTTGGTGTTCACCGGCACCAGCGCGGCCTTGTACATTCCGAACATGCTCTCCAGGTACTCGGGGCAGTTGTAGAGGTAGTGCGCCACCTTGTCCTGCTGGTGGGCGCCCCCCATGAGCAGCGTGTGGGCGATGCCATCGGCCCGCCGGTCGAACTCGGCCCAGGTGTGCACGCGTTCGCCCTGGATCTGGGCGATCGTGTCGGGGAAGCGGTCGGCGTTGCGCTCCCAGATGTCGGCGAGGTTCCAGCCAGCGGTCATGAAGGCCGACCGTACACGCGCACCTCGACACGGTCGTCGATGACGACCCTCCAGCAGCCGGGGAATAGGGTCGCGCAGATATGGACTTCCAGCTGCCTGCCGAGGATGATCCGCGTCGGCTTGCCGTGCGCGAGTGGCTCGCCGCCAACCCGCATCCCAGCGGGCGGCAGCTCGCCGAGGCCGGGTACGTGGCGCCGCACTGGCCGGCGCCGTGGGGGTTGGATGCCGATGCCATCCACCAGTTGATCATCGACGACGAGCTCGCCCGGGCCAAGGTGCGCCGGCCCACGAACCCGATCGGCATCGGCTGGGCAGGGCCCACCATCCTCTACGCAGGCAACGACGCGCAGAAGCACCGGTACCTTTCGCCGCTGTTGTCGGGCGACGAGTTCTGGTGCCAACTGTTCAGTGAGCCCAGCGCCGGCAGCGACCTCGCCAACCTCGCCACGAAGGCGGTGCGCGACGGCGACGAGTTCATCGTCAACGGTCAGAAGATCTGGACCAGCGGTGCGCAGTACGCGAAGTTCGGGATCCTCATCGCCCGCACCGACCCCGACGTGCCCAAGCACAAGGGCGTGTCCTACTTCGTGTGCCCGATGGACCTGCCGGGCATCGAGATCCGACCGATCACCGAGATGACCGGCGGCCACACGTTCAACGAGGTGTTCTTCACCGACGTGCGCATCCCCGCTGCCAACCTGGTCGGCGACCTCAACGACGGCTGGCGGTTGGCGAAGGTGACGCTCGGCAACGAGCGCGTGTCGTTGAGCACCGGTGGCGTGTTGTGGGGCAACGGGCCGACCGCGACGGAACTGATCGACAGCATCCGCGACATGGGGCCGGTCACCGACCCGCACATGCGGCAGCGCATCGCCGGCGTGTACATCGAGCACCAACTGCTCCACCTCATTCGCCTGCGAACGCTGACTGCTGCGCTGAAGGGGCAGCAGCCCGGGCCGGAGGCAAGCATTCGCAAGCTGCTCGCCGACGAACACGGCCAGCACGTGATGAGCCTCGCTCGCGACTACATCGGTGCCGCGGGCATGCTCGCCGGTGGTGATGGTGACACGTTCGTGCCCGGCACCGACACGAAGAGCCTTGGCCCCGACAAACCCGACGGCGGCCTGATGCATGCCGGCTGGTACGACGGCTTCATGTTCAGCCAGGCACTGACCATCGGCGGCGGCACGTTCGCCGTACAGCGCAACATCATCGCCGAGCGAGTGTTGGGCCTTCCCCACGACGTCGACGTGGCGAAGGGCCTCAGCTGGTCCGAAGCGCAGCGCATGGGCCTGCGCGAGACGCCGGTCTCGCACACGGGAGCGAAGCAGCCGTGACCGACTGGCTGGCTGCCGCCGATCGGGTTGCCGCCGTCGCTGCCGAACACGCGGTGCACGGCGAGCACCTGCGGCGACTGCCGATGCCGGTTGTCGACGCGATGCGCGCCGAGGGTGTGCAACGCATGTGCGTACCGGTCGCGTACGGCGGCCCGGAGGT
>JANONE010000090.1:0-8363 GCA_031420675.1 Ilumatobacteraceae bacterium
CGCGCCGCACACACCGCCGCGATCCTCGCCGAGTCGCTGGGCATCGGCCCGGTGCGGGTCGATCCTGGTTTGATGGAGAACGCGTTCGGCCCGTGGCAGGGACTCACCATCTCCGAGATCGAAGCCGGCTGGCCGGGCTTCCTCGCCGATCATCGCCGGCCGGAGGGCGCCGAGCAACCCGCCGAGGTCACCACCCGCGCACTCGCCGCGTTCCATCGCATCGCTGCCGAAACCACCAGCGGTGAGGTGCTGGTGGTCACGCACGCAGGCCTGCTGCGCACCCTTCGCCGCGCCCTGGATGCCGACGACTTGCGTTTTACGAACCTCGCTGGTTGCTGGTTCGACGTGCACACCGACGGGCGGGTTGCCGCGGGCGAAGTCGTGCACCTCATCGATCCGCAGGCCTTCGGCGACACTTTGTAGCGCGCCGTGAGCAACGCCCAACACCTTCCCGGTTTCGGCCCCGAGCCGCCGCATCAACCGACGGTCGCCCACGACTCCGATGAACCTTTCACCGTCGAAGTCTTGCGATCCGCTCGCCGCAAACGCACGGTCGGGGCGCAGCTCGACGGCGGCGTGCTGAAAGTGACGGTGCCCACCTGGATGAGCCGAGCCGAGGTGGAGATGTGGACGGAGAAGATGTCGGCCAGCTTTCGCCGCCAGCGGTCGGCCGATCGCATCGACCTCACCACCCGCGCGACCACACTGGCCCGCCGCTACGAGTTGCCGCGACCGAGAGACATCCGCTGGGCCGATGACATGACGGCTCGGTGGGGTTCGTGCACCATCACCACCGGCCACATTCGCATCTCCACTCGTCTCGCGGCCTTCCCCGATTGGGTGATCGACTACGTGATCGTCCACGAGCTCGCCCACCTCGAGGTCGGCGGGCACGGTGACGACTTTTGGCGCCTGGCCAACCGCTACCCGAAAGCCGAACGTGCGATCGGCTACCTCATCGCCAAGGCGGGTGAGGGCGACGACGGCGACATGACCGACCGTTGACAGTGGCAGTGGCGTTGACCTCATGCTCCGCTCAGACCGCTCGAGCCGACCGCGGCCGGACAACGCCGAGCAAGATGCTCAGCGCGAGGAGAACGGCGAGGGCCAGCACGAAGATCGACAGATTCGAACGATCATCGCTGGACACGGCGAGTTGCAGGGCCGACGGCGCCGGGAACAGCCGATCCGACGCTCCCGGCGGTGCAGCAACAACCACTTCGGCGGGCTCGGCAACAGGCCGTACAAGAAGGCCGATGTCCAGGCCCGGTACCGTCTCGCCGGCCTTCAGCGCCACCAGCGCGGTCCGGCCGGTGACGGGGTCGGCATCGCTGTCGGCCAGGACGTCACGGCCTTGCCCGGCATGGGTGAACACGAAGCCCGCGGGCAGGTTGGCGGCTCCCAATCGGTACAACCCCGCCTGCAACTGACCGAAGCGGAATGCACCCGCAGAGTCGCTCGTCGCGATGGCCACGTTGTGACCCTGATCGTCGAACAGGGTCAGCAACACACCTGCAACCCCGGGCTCGTCGAGACCCTGCTCGCCATTGCGGTCGGCGTCGTTCCAGACCGTGTCGCCGATGACACCCGAGCCCGGGCCCTTCGCGTCAGTCGTCTGCTCCCATCGCAGCACGACGGTCCTATTGGTGGTGGCGGTAGCGCTCACGTCCACTGGCTGTGGAAGCAGCACGTCGTCCGGGTTGGTGGCCACCGTGTGCCGGTACCCGTCGGGCGGGGCGATCGTTGCCCAGCAGGCTTCGCCCGCCAGGTCGAGATGGTAGGTCCCGTCGGCTGCCGTGACCGTGGCGACGGGCGCGGTGTAGGTGTCGTCGGCGGTTCCCCACAGACCGTCGCCGCCGGCAGCGAGCGAGCAAACGCCCACTACCACGGCGCCGGGCACGCCTGCGGCCTCATCCGTCACCACGATCGGGGCTTCGGTGACCGGTGTCGTCACGTTCGAGCCCAGCGTCGTGTCGATGACAGCCGTGTCGATGACAGCCGTGTCGACGACAGTGATGACAGTGTCGGCGGGGGCGGCATCCGTGTCCAGCGGCGGCTCACCAACCGCAACTACCGCGCCGTTCAGGCAGTGAGCGAGCGAACTCGACGCATCGGCGGTGGCGGGTGCCGAGCTGGCCACGGCGCCGACGAGTGCGAGCAACGACACGAGACGCACGGCCATGCGACCAGGGCTGGGTTCGGCCTCAGGCTCCTCGACATACATCAACCGGGTTCCGACCATCGGCTCGCGAGGACGGGCTCCCAACCGATCCCAGATCGGTTCGATCGTACAGAACTCGGCGAGAGCGTTGGCGGTGGCGTCATCGGAGTCGCCGAACTCCACGCCGATCCGAAAGTCACCGTCGGTTCGCAACGACACGTTGCGGACCACACATGACACACGGATGGTCGTGACCCCGGTGCGGGTAGGGATGGCGGAGTCCAGGAGCAGTCGCTCGTTGAGATCGACCCCCGTCTGGCTGATCAGGCCGGCGCCCACGGCAGTGAGGTCGACGATGCTGACGGCGCGCTCGCCGAGCGTCGCCGCCAACGACGACACGACGCGGGCGGCGCGACGCAGCTGAGTGCGGCGAGCCAACACCCGCAACAGATCGAGCGACAGGGCCAATGTCCAGAGGGTGACGATGATCAGCGCCATCAACGACGACGTCGGCAGCGTGCCCAAGGTGTGCGTCAGGCGGTCGCTGACGCCACGCAACGCGAGGATCACGCTCAGCGCAACAACCGCGACCACGAGGCCGGCGGCGTACTGCGGACTTGACCGTGAGACGATGGGCGCACCCGCTCCCGGTTGTCGGGAAGGGTCCGCACGCAAGCTGCGGCAGGCCGACCCGATCGAGTGCAACGACCAGCGCGTGCGGTCACCGGGCTGCAGCGTCCAGCCGCTGAGCAACGCGAGCCCGAGCGACGTGTAGAGGAACGCAGGTAGCCAGCCCAACAGCAGGACGGCGGCGCTGGCATGGAACGGCACCGACCCCGCCAGCAGGGCAGAGCCGAGCAGCAAGAGGAACACCACACGGCGCAAGCCCGACAACGGGCGTACCGACCACGCCAGCACCGCCAGCCGTTGGCTGCGCGAGTACAAGTCCGAGCGCAGCACACCGCGACGACCGAAGACCATCCGTCTCGCAGCGCGCGCTCGCTGCAGGCGGTCCTGCGACGCGGCGTGCTCGGATTGGACCCGACGATGGGCCAACACGGCCACCTCGCCAGGCGCAGCGATCTTCCAACCGGCGGCCAACAGCTCCGCACCAGCCAGCCAGTGTGCTTCGAGCGCCTGATCGTTGCCGATCGTCACCTCGCGAAGCGCGTCGGTGCGAACGAGCGAACCGGTGCCCAGCCACGCGGCGCTGCCACGACGACCCAAAGCGGGATTCAGCGACGAACGTTCGAAGATCAGTTCGTGGCGACCATCGGGGCCATGCTCGGCGGAGTCGTCGGCCAGCGACACGCCCATGCCCTGCACCACTGCTACTCGTGGGTCGCCGAGTTCGGCGACCAGCCGATCGACGATGTCGACGATCGGCACGTCGCCGGCATCGAGGAGAAGGAACTGCGGAGTGTTGACGGCGGCCGAGATCACGCGCAGGCCGTTGCGATCAACGGGATCGGTGACGGCGTACACAGCCTGGAACTCGCCGGCGAGGGCCGCGATCGACGGGCGCGCCGACAGATCGACCAGCACCACGCGGTTCACGTGCTGCACCCCACGCAACGCCAGCAGTGTTGCGCGCACCTCGTACTCGTACTGATCGGTAACACGCACCACCGCATCGACGGCATTGCGCGTGGGCGACCCGGTGTCGGCCGGACGCCGATTCGGCGCCGGCCACAGCGCCCACGCGAGCACGCAGGCGGCGACGAACCCCACAACTTCCACGAGCAGCGTCGGCAACGAGAGCCACAGATCGGTGTCGTGCATGGAGAAACCAACACGCCACACGAGGTAGACGAGCGACGCAGCAAGCCCAACCGCTGTGAGTACTCGCGCACCGAGATGCTCTGTCCGCCTCATACTCCCGACCTTTCGTCTCTCACCAGCGTTGGCCGACCCTCTCCGTGCGAGGGCCATATCTGGGGTATCGGCACGCGCCGTCACAAAGTTGAACGATCCTTGCGAGTTCACCGGCGAGGCGGTGCGGCCGACTGTCCTGTAGCCTCCACTCCTCGTGGGAACCGTCAAACGTGAACGCCAGAAGGCCAACCGCCAGTCGCGATTGGAGGAGCTCGCCAAGCAGGCGCGCAAGAACAAGACGAAGCGTTTCAGCCTGCGCGTCGTCTTGCTGATCGCGGCGGTCGTGGCGCTGGTCGGCGTCATCTACGTGTTCAGCAGCAGCGACGACAGCAAGTCCGTCAGCGGCGTGAGCACCACGGTGCCGGATCCGACGGTGCCGACGACGATCGATTCCAACGCACCAGCAACCAACGTGCCGCCCAAGCCCGACGTGTCTATCCCCGCCGAGCTGCCCACCGAGTTGAAGGTCACCACCATCACCGAGGGCAGCGGTGAGGGAGCGAAGGTCGGCGATTCGATGGACGTGCACTACATCGGGTACCTCTCGGCCGACGGCACCGTGTTCGACAACAGCTACGACCGCGGGTCCCCCATCCCGCTCACGCTGGGCGCCGGCATGGTCATCGATGGTTGGGATCAGGGCCTGGTCGGCCTCAAGGCTGGTGGCCGCTACCAGATCGACATCCCGGCCACACTCGGTTACGGCGACACCGGCTCGGGCGCCGTGATCAAGCCCGGTGACCCCATCTCGTTCATCGTCGACATCATGGCGATCACCCCCGGCGCCGGCGCCGACACCACCACCACAGGGGCCTGAAAACCTGCAGGTCGTCAGGGCCAGGTCGTCAGGCGGCCGGAAGCTCGCCGTGTATTTCGACGTTGCCCACGATCTCCCAACCGTCGGCGTTGCACACCAGCGCGTCGCCCGTGCGCAGCACGGCGAACGTGGTGTTGGCCAGCTCTCGTGTGCGGTGCAGGCGCTCGGGCGACCAACTCTCCGCTTCGGTCACGAGGGCCAGGTTGGGCACCAGCGCGAGACCGAGGGTGAAGGCGCCGCCGCGAGGATCCACCATCGGGTCGCACATCGCGGCCGCACTGCCACCGGTGGCCGCGACGAGGCCACCGTTGGTGAGCACGTCGCGCAAGGCTTCCCACAACGAAGTGTCCTTCATCACCGATCGCAGGTGCAACGGCTGATCGCCCACGAAGTAGACGGCCGAGGCCTCGCGCACCACGTTGGCGGCACCCTGCTCCATCGCCTCGCTGCGCCGCATGACCATCAAAGCTTCGACCTGCACCTCCAGCCGCTCACCCCACTTCATCGCCGCCGCCACCAGCCGCTCGGGGTGCTCGAACGCGTCCGCCGTGGGCAGCACCACGACGCGGGTCGCGCCGACAGCCGCCAGTAGCCGTCGGTCGAGGTCGTCGTTGGCGGTGAAAGGGCCGCCACCTTGCAGTGCAATCGTGCCGCTCATGGAGCCGAGCGTACGCCGCGCTCCCCTGCCTGGAAAACCCGCGGTGGGATTCGTGCCCGGCGGCGCGATCGGCAGAGGAGTCAGCCCGGGTGGACGGCGTCCAGCGAGGCGCGAAGGGTGCTGACGAGCAGGTCGATCTCGGTGTCGGTGATGATGAACGGTGGTGCCACCATCACCGCGTCGGCCACGGGGCCGGAGCCGGCGGGGTACACCCACATGTCTCGATCCATCGCGGCCTGCACCACCGCGTCGCGGCTGCAACGCAGCTCGAGCCCGTAGAACATGCCACGGCCGCGGATGTCGACCACCGCCGGGTGCCCGCCGAACTCGGCGTGCAGCCGTTGGCCGAGCATGGCACCGGTGCTGGCGGCGCGCTCGACGAGGTGCTCGCGGCGCATGATCTCGAGCACCTTGGCCCCGGCGGCGCACGAGGCATCGTTGCCGGTGAAGGTGAAGTACATGAAGCCCGAACCGCGCAGAGCCTCGACCACTTCGTCGCGTGCAGCTACTGCGCCCAACGGCACGTAGCCACCACCCAGACCCTTGCCACCGACGATGACATCAGGCTGCAGCGGGAAGTGCTGATGGCCGAACTTGAGGCCGGTACGGCCGTACCCGGTCATCACTTCGTCGGCGATGAGCAGGATGTCGTGCTCGTGGCAGGCATCCGTGACGACCCGCCAGTACTCGTCGCTGGCCGTCAGGCAGGCCCCGGCCGCGCCGGTGATGGGTTCGGCGATGAAGCCGGCGATGGTGGCAGGGTCCTCCTGCTCGATCACCTTCAACACCTGCTCGGGGTCGTCCCAGGGCACCTTCGGGAACGCCAGCAGCAGCGGCTCGTAACCCTTCTGGCGGGCACTGTGGCTGGCCACCGCCATGGTGCCAGTGGTCATGCCGTGGTAGCTCGGGTGCCGGCCGATCACCTTCCACCGATCGCTGCGACCCTTGGCCACCTGATAGGCGCGGGCAAGGCGGAGGGCGGAGTCGGTGCTCTCACTGCCGCCACTGGTGAAGAACACATGGTTGAAACCCTCGGGCAGCCAGTGCTGCACGAGCTCGTCGCGCAGTGCCAGCCGGCTGGGGGTGGGCCACAGCGGGACGACGTATCCCATCGGCATCACTGCCGCGGCGGCATCGGCCACCTCGGTGCGGCCCCAGCCGATGTTGCCCACGATGGCACCGCCGGCGGCATCGAGGATGCGGCGGCCATCGTCGGCCACGAGGAACACACCATCGCCGGCGACGATGGTTGGGTAGGCGGGGCCACCGGGGACGAAGGCGAGGCGATCAGTGTTGGAGGACATCACCGTGAGTATCGCGCCTCGTTGTACGTGCCGGACGACGGCGGCTGCCAGTCGGCCATGTTGTGGCGGAACATGATGCTGAGGCGTGGGCCCTCGACGCTGGCTGCCTTGGGGACGCAATGTTCGAAGTCGTGCTGGCAGGAGCCGCCCATCACGAACAGGTCGCCCTGGCCGAGGTGCCACGTGCGCGAGTGCCCGCCCCCGTTGTCATTCGCACGGCGGGGTCGGATCTGGAACGACCGGGGCGCGCCAGTGCTGAGCACGGCAACCACCGGGTCTTCGTGGTGGAAGCGCTCGCGGTCGGCGTGCCATGCCACCGAATCGCGACCGTTGCGGTAGAGGTTGAACCCGATGGAGTCGAACGGACGCGAGTAGTTGCGGGTAAGCGCAACGCGGGCCTCTTCCAGCACCGGCAACGGCTCCGGCTCGCCGCTCGCCGGGCCCCACCAGGCGGTGAGCCGGGGCTCGGGCACCCGCCGGTCGTACATGGTGACCTCGCGCTGACTCCATGGCATCCTCGCGACCAGTTCGGCGAACACGAGATCGGCGCCGCTGAGCCAGCACGGGACGTGATCGACCCACGACGTGCCGTCGAGCCAGGTGCGGGTGAGGCCGCTGAAGCCGGCGTCGACGGAGGGCTCCTCGAACGCGAACAGGCATTGCTGCCAAATGAGCTCGGCGTCGGTGGCTGCGGTCATCTGGCCATGATGGCGTAACGAACACACGTTCGCAACCTTTTTCTGGCAAGGTCCGCCGTAGAGTCGCCCCTGTGCCGATCGAGATCGAATCCGCCGACGACCCGCGAGTTGCCGACTACCAGGGGCTACGCACTCGCGAGGACAGCACCGAGTTCTTCATCGCCGAGAGCGAACTGGTGGTCAGCCGGCTGGTCACCTCCAAGTTCAAGGTGCGTTCGTTCCTGTTGTCGCCGTCTCGCTACGAACGCATGCGAACGGTGGTCGACCCGGTCGATGCCCCGGTGTACGTCGCTTCGCGCGCGGTGATGCAGCAGATCGTCGGGTTCGACGTGCACCGCGGGGCGCTGGCCTCGGCCCGCCGGCGACCAAGCCCCACCTTGCCCGACGTGATGGCCGGTGCTCATCGGCTGTTGCTGCTCGAGGGCTCCAACGACGCGGAGAACATCGGTGCGGTGGCTCGCTCGGCGCGAGCGTTGGGTTTCGATGCGCTCGTGCTCGATCCCACCTGTGCCGACCCCTACTCGCGGCGGGCCGTGCGAGTTTCGATGGGCGAGATCCTCCACCTCCCGGTGGTGCGCTGCCTGCGGTGGCCCGGCCCGATCACGTTCCTCAACGACGCCGGCTTCGAGACCTGGGCTCTCATTCCATCGGCCTCGGCCAACAGCCTTTTCGCGATGGGTATGCCGGAAAGGGTGGCGTTGATCGCCGGCGCCGAGGGGCCTGGTCTCACCGAGGCCGCGCGCCGGCTGACGCAATACGACGTGCACATCCCCATGCACCACGGCGTCGATTCGCTGAACCTCGGCCATGCCTTGGCGATAGCGATGGCGGCCGTGTCGCCGCCCGTCGT
>JANONE010000091.1:0-2345 GCA_031420675.1 Ilumatobacteraceae bacterium
GGCGTGTAGCGCCTCGGGCGTGAAGGCGTTCAGCGGAGGCTTCGACGAGTAGTTGGCAATGGCGGCGTCGTACGACGCGAAGAAGGCGCGGCGACGCCGAGCGCCGACGACCATCGGGTTGTCAGCATCGCCGGCAACGGAGCGGAGGCCCTCCGGCGGCATGACGATCGGCTCGAACGCGATGATGCGCCGGAACAGCGTCGGGTTGCGGAGAGCGGCCATCAGCAGGCACGTGCCACCCATCGAGTGGCCGAACGCATCGATGGGCCCGCCGGTGCGATCCACCAACCACTCCGCCACGGCCCGGGCATCATCGCCGTAGCGCTGCCACTCGATTTCGCCGGCCGACCGGTCGGCGGGGAAAGTGGTGTCGCCGTGGCCGCGGTAGTCGAACGCGATCGAGTGCGCCGTGTGGGCGAGCGCATCGGCGAGGGGGATGTAACACCGACCGTGGAAACCGGTGGCGTGGGAGACGAGCAGCGTCGCGCCAGTGCCGCCGAGGTCGTGCACAGCGATCTGGACGCCGTCGATGGACGGCACGCGCATGGTCAGTTGCGCTGCTTCTTCTTCTTGTGACGGCGCCACGCGATCGTGAAGATGCGGTCGAGCAGGATGCCCAGGACGGTGGCCATCAGGATCGACCAGCGGATGGTCGTCTTCTTCTCGAACACGAGGAAGTCGATGAAGACCGGCGCGCTGTTCTGGAGGAAGAAGATCAACGCCAGCGCCACGATCAGCGCAAGTACGACGAACGCGAAGCTCGGGCCGTTGGCGCCACTGGCGGTCTGGTTGTTCCCCGAACGGGGCAGGTCGTTGTCGTTGCTCGTGGTCATGGGTGCTGTCTCCCTTTTCAGGACGTGGCAGGTTTCGGTTCTCTGGGGAGGCCCAGTAGCCGCTCTCCGATGATATTCCGTTGCACCTGGCTGGTGCCGCCTGCGATACGGCCACCAGGTGCAGACAGCATCTCGGTGATGCCCAACTTCATCAGGCTCGCGGCCGTACTCTCCTGCGGGCCCTGGCGCTGTGCCATCCCGCATCGGCGTTGAGATGTCGTTGGGCGACATCTCAACGCCGAAGTCGGGTCACTTGAAGAAGGGGAGGAACATCGCCGTTTCCTCCGGCAGGTTGGCCGGCACGGCGTAGCCCTCGCGATCGGTGATCGTGGCCCAGTTGTCGCGCACGTCCTCCACACCCAGGTCGGCCTTGAAGTAGCCCTGCGTTTCGGCGATGAAGACGTGTGCCACACGGCCGCCACCGACGCTGAACAGCTGGCCGCTCACGGGGCAGTCCTCGTGCGCGAGGTACGCCACCAGCGGCGAGACCAGGCCAGGCGCCAGCTTGTCGCCGAAGCCCCCACCCATCAGGTTCTCGGTCATGCGGGTTAGCGCCAGCGGCGCGATCGCGTTGGCCTTGATGTTGTACTTGGCGCCCTCGGCGGCGAGCACGCGGGTGAAACCGACGAGGCCCATTTTCGCCGCGCCGTAGTTGGTCTGGCCGAAGTTGCCGAACACACCGGCCGCCGAGGAGGTACTGATGATGCGGCCGTAGCCCTGCTCGCGCATGACCACCCAGGCCGGCTGGGTGACGTAGAACGCGCCCTTGAGGTGCACGTCGAGGACCGGGTTCAGCAGCTCGGGCGTCATGTTGTGGAACGACTTGTCGCGCAGGATGCCCGCGTTGTTGATGACCACGTCGACCTTGCCGAAGGCGTCGAGCGCTGTCTGCACGATCGCCGCACCACCCTCGGGTGTGGCCACCGAGTTGGTGTCGGCGACGGCTTCACCGCCGGCGGCCTTGATCTCGTCGACCACGTGCTCGGCCGCGCCCTTGTCGCTGCCGCTGCCGTCGATGGCACCGCCGAGATCGTTGATGACCACGAGCGCGCCACGGCTGGCGAGCAGCAGTGCGTGTTGCCGGCCGAGGCCGCCACCGGCCCCCGTGATGATGACTACCTTGCCGTCGTAGCCGAGCTGGTCGGTCGTGGGTGTGTCTTCGCTCATGCCAGGGAAGCTACCGACCTCGCGGGGCCGTGGGGAAACCGGTCAGTTGCTGCGCAGGCGGCGAAGCGCCTCCTCCTTGAGCGCGGCGTAGTTCAACTTGCCGTTGGCGGCGCGGCCGAGGCTGTCGATGGTGAGCACGCGCTTTGGCGACTTGAACGCAGCGAGGTGCAGTCGCACGTGGGCGATGAGCTCTGCTTCGTCGATGGTGTCGCCGGCGTGGGGTTCGACGAGGGCGGTGATGGCCTCGCCGAAACGGTCGTCGGGCACGCCCACGACCGCAGCGTCGTTCACCGTCGGGTGGGTCTTGAGTGCCTCCTCGACCTCCTCCGGGTACACCTTCTCGCC
>JANONE010000092.1:0-5346 GCA_031420675.1 Ilumatobacteraceae bacterium
GTTCACGATGGCGGCAGACGAAACGTTCTACGCCATCATCATCGACGACAGACTCATCACCCACATCACCGTCACCCGCACGGCCAACGGCTGGACCGTGAGCCACGTGAAAGCACCCGGCTGCTGACACCAGCGGTAGGCGGACGGCAAGAGTTCGTATCGCCACAGCCGACCGCTGCATCGACCTCGATCCAACCACCGAGACGATCCTCCGTTGCTGGCGTCGGATGCAACGACGCTACGGCCACCCAGTCGAGCTTGATGATCCGATCTTCACCAACACCACCGGCTACGCGGTCCACCCCGAATCGATCAGCCAGCTCTTCGACAGGCACCTGGCCCGCACCGACATCCCACGCATCCGCTTCCACGACCTGCGCCACGCCCACGCCAGCCTGCTCGTCGCCGCCGGCACACCCATCAAGGTCGTCTCCGAACGCCTCGGCCACGCCCACCCCCGGCTTCACAATGGCCACCTACCAACACCTCATCCCCGGCATGAGCGCCACAGCTGCCCTCGACTTCGCGAACATGATCGCCACCGCACCAACCGACGTCGGCCGGTAGACGTCTACCGGATCGCAGCCGCGTACCACCAGCTCACAGCCGTGCCGTCTCCGGAGCCGGTAGACGACCCGGTAGATGACTTCCCTGGCCGAAAACGGGAAATGCCCGGAAACCAAATGTTTCCGGGCATTTCATCGAGTGGCGGGGGCAGGATTTGAACCTGCGACCTTCGGGTTATGAGCCCGACGAGCTACCGAGCTGCTCCACCCCGCGTCGGAGTGAAACACAAACGGTAGCGAACGTCTCGGCGCATCGCAACCCCCACTCAGCCGTGGGCCGCAGCGTGGTGCGCGATGGGCGCGTACTCGTTCACGTAGTGCTGTCCACTCAGGTGACGAACGGCGCGCATCACCTCGTCGGTCAGCTGCCGTCGACGCCGGTTGGTGCTCGCACCGCCACCACTTGCAACCGGTACGTTCGGCTCACCGAGGGTGATCGTGGCCCGCCGGAACGGCCTCACCAGGCGTGCCCCCGCCGGCAGGATCTGGTCGGTGCCTGTCACGCCCATCGGCACGATCGGCGCACCGGTCACCAGCGACAGGTGCGCTGCGCCGGTGTGGCCGCGATGAAGTTGGCCATCTCGGGAACGAGTGCCCTCGGGATAGATGCCGACGACTCCGCCGCGGTCGAGCACTGCCCGCAGCTCGTCGAACGCCCTAGCCGCATCGCCCGGGTCGTCACGGCGGATGGGGATCATGCCTGCGCCGCAGAACAACCAGCGGGTGACGAATCGCTCGGTGTACTCCGCTTTCCCCAGCAGCGCCACCGGCCGCGGCAGCCCGAACATCAACAACACCGAATCGAAGAACGACACATGGTTGGCAACCACGATGGCCGGCCCGGTGGCGGGCAGGTGCTCCGCATGCTTCACCGTCAACCGCACCAGGCCATGGCGAACCGGTGCAGTGAGCAGGCGAACCACCTCATACGGGGTCCCCCGTTCGCGCCACTCCGCGATCACCGACTTGACGCGGAGACGAACAGCAGCACTCCTCACACTTCGATGCTGTGCCGCCCCTACACGGGCCGACAGGGGCGAAGGTCCCACCCGGCTCGGCCGCGCCGCCGCTTCCACCGGCTCTCATCCCTGCTCCGCTACGGTCGTAACCGTGAGCAGCTTTCCGCCTCCCCCTCCGCCAATGGGGGGCTATCCGTCGTCGCCCCCGCCGCTTCCTCCCGTGTCGCCGCCACCATCGGGCGGGAGGCGCAGTTTCCTCGGGCTTCCGCTTTGGAGCTGGTTGTGTCTCGGGCTGGTAGCCATCGTCGGCGTCGGCGCCGTCATCGTGGCCGGCGGCAGCGACGACGCGAAGAGCACCGCCACCACCATCGACACGACAACACCCACACGCGAAACACTGCCCGCAACCGACGACACCACGGCACCCCCGCTCACCGCGCCTGACATCACCGCGCCTGACATCACCGCGCCCGAGATCACCGAGCCCGACATCACCGAGCCCACCGCGCCGACCTCCACCGACGAAGTTTCGGGAAGTCCTGCCGGCCGGCGCGGCACGCGTGACGCCCCGGTTGCCGCCGGTCAGATCGCCGACATCGGAGGCGGGTGGCGACTGCAGGTGCTGGGCGTCACGCCCGATGCCACCGCTCAGGTCCAAGCCGCCAGCGAGTTCAACGACCCGCCTCCCGCCGGCAGCACCTTCACGCTGATCAACGTCGCGATGGGGTACTTCGGCACCGACGACCCGAAATTCGCCTTCGAGCCCACGGTGTCGGCCCTGGGCAGCGCCAACGTGGAGCTCACCCCCGGCTGCGGGACCATCCCCGACGAGTTGACCACGTTCCACGACGTGTTCGCGGGAGGCGTCTTGGAGGGCAACCTGTGCTTCGTCACCACGCCCGCCGAGTCCGGCACCCTGCAGCTCTACGCAATGGGTGGCTTCTTCGACGAAGCCGAAGTGTTCCTGGAGGTGGCGCCCCCCACCGCCGCGACGCCGATGGCGGGCTTGAAGGGGCCCCAGCCCGGCGCCACCGCCACGCCCGCGCGGCTGGCACCGACCGCGTTGGGCACCGCTGCCGATGTTGGAGAGGGCTGGTCGATCACGGTGACAGCACCCGCCCACGACATCACCGACGTCGTGCTCGCAGAGAACTCGTTCAACGAGCCACCGCAGGCCGGCTTCCGTTTCATCGGCGTCGATGTGACCTACACGTTCAACGGCACCGGCGGCGATACGGCGTTCGCCGTCACCAGTTCTGCCGTGGCCGACAGCAACGTCTCGCTTTCGAGCGAGTGCGGGGTGATACCGACGCCCATCGACGGGTTCGTCGACGTCTTCGCCGGTGGGAGCGTCAGCGGGTCGCTGTGCTTCGTGGTACCCACCGATTCGCCGGGCTTCGCAATGTACGGCTCGGTGGGTTTCGACACCTCACCCGCCTGGTTCAGCACCACCTGACGACGACCATGCCGGCGACAATTCGGCGATGTACCGCGTCGGTTTGAGCCGGGTAAGGGAATCGAACCCTTGACCTACGCATTACAAGTGCGTTGCTCTGCCAGCTGAGCTAACCCGGCGGGGTGTCGGGGAATGGTAGAGGACTAGCCTCGATAAAACCTACGGGGAAACCCGGCCACGACCCGAACCTCGGCGGGCAGTCTAGACGCACTGATGAGTGGTTGATCTTGGTGGGCTGTTGGGTTGACCCGGTGCGCAGTGCGGTGCCACGGTGCCGCCCGCGGACGGCCACCAGCTCCCCCAGGGCTTGCCAACTCGCTCCATATCGGGCAACCTGCTCGGGTGCCGACCAACGGAGCGAGAGTTTCGATTTCACGTTCCGCTCGCGGGAACAGAGATCGCTCCGGAGGTACAAGGTTCTCGTGGATGGGGTCGAGGTCGGCCAAATCAAGCGCGGCGAGACGCTCGACACGACAGTGGGGCCTGGCCACCACACGCTCGCGATCGTGATCGACGGGACCAGCAGCGAGGTGACGTTCGACGTCGCTGAGCGCGATGCGTTTCACTTCCACTGTTCACCGGGGGGCCAGGCAGGCGATGGCCTCCGCGACCTCATGTCGGGAGCGCAATGGGTGTCGATCACGGAAGCCAATGAGCCATAGCTGCGATCGGTGTGGTTGTTCTGTGCCCCTGATCAGCCTTGCGCCGGCGCGCCGGAGCTGCCCGACGTGTCCGAGGCCGCGCACGCGTTGGTCCAGGAGGCCAAGGACGCCGGCGTGTGGATCTTCGGCGGCGGGGTGAACTACAACGAGGAGGCGAGCGTGGTGGCCACCGACGGGACGATCACGCACGGCCCGTACCCGGTGAGCAAGAAGCGCCTCGGCGGAATCGCGATCGTCGACGTGCCTTCACGCGGGGAAGCGCTGGAGTGGGCTGTCAAGATCGCCGTCGCCTGCCGCTGCACACAAGATGTCCGCGAGTTCCTGCCCGACACGAACGTCTGATCGAAGGCCCAGGACGGCCAATCCCCGCCCACCGCTCCCGAATAGCCAGCTACGAGACGCAGTCTCGAACTCCGACCACGCGCGCTGTTGCGCAAGTTCTGGCGAGAGCGACACCGCCCGAGCATCCCTGGATGAGCGAAACGGATGTGCTTCCCGGTGAATCCTCGCTCTCGCTGGGCGCGCCCAGTGCGAGACGGTACCGACGCAACGTCGACACGCCCACGTCGTTCGAGCGCTTGAGCTTGGAGATCGCCCCTGGGTCACGTCGAGCCGACCGGCGGGCTCGGCCTGCTGATCGCCTCACCGTGACGAAGCTCGTACAACGGAGGAATTCTCCTCGAGCGGATGGAAGCTCAGTCTTCAAGGATCGGGCAGCGGGTATGGGTGAGCTGCATCTTGATCGCCATCCATAAAGCGTTCGTCGGTCAGAGCATCGCGATGCGGCGGTCGAAGTCGGCGGCGAGGTCGATCAGCGCAGTCCGACAGTCGCCCGTGTAGGCCGGCGCGTGCATCGGGGCAAGCGTCTGGATCTCGAGCTCGGCCAGGCGACGGCACGTCGCACCACTCGACGGGTGCAGCGACAGCGAGCCGGGCATCTCGTCCTCGGCCTGCACAGCGGGCCCAACGATGTCGTCGTTCGTCGTGGCGACGTAAGGCCCGTTCCATGTGAACAGATCGCCGCAGAACAACGTCTTGGTGGTTTTGTCGTAGAGCACGCCGGCTTCCCACGCGTGGGGCACGTGCGGGGTGTCGAACCACTGCACCACGTGCCCACCGATGTCGAGCGTCTCGCCGTCGCCGAGCGCGCGTGGCGGCCGGTCGGCGAGGTCGCCGATCGACACCATGCACCCGATGAAGCCCTGGGCGACGGTGGCATGCGGTGCGAGCGCCAACCATTCGTTCATCGAGCCTGACTCGTCGGCTTCGACGTGACCGAAGCTCACCCAGCGCACGCTGTCGGCCGGCAGCACGGTGGACACACCAGCCGAAACGAGCGGGAACAGCCCGCGCATCCCGGTGTGGAACAGCAGCGGTTCGGCTGCCGCAATGAGGTACTGGTTGAAGGCCACCGGGGCCTCGGCGATCACAGTCGTCAGCTGGTGGATGCCGGCGGCGACCTCGGTCACCCTCGTCTGCGTGTCCATCAGAACGGCACCTCCGTGGCGAGCAGGCCGGTGCGTGGCTGCGCGTCAGCCGGCGGGCGACCGGAGAGTGTGCGACACATCTCGATCGCGTCGATGGTGACGTGCTCGCCGCTGCCGTCACCGGCGACAAACTCGCCGCCGGCGGGGCCGGTGAGCGTGAGCGTGAACGGCTGGCCGTTACGACGGGCCAGCTCTGCGACGACGTCACCGACGATG
>JANONE010000093.1:0-1549 GCA_031420675.1 Ilumatobacteraceae bacterium
CTCACGGCGTGGGACCGAGCACGAACCGCGCACGCTCGTTGCGGAGCATCTCGAACGGCGACACGCACCGCACACCGAGCCCCACGCAGGCATCCGGGACCTTGATCCGCTTGAGGGAGGCCGATGGAACCTCCTGGGTCACGACGGTGTAGCCAAGCGCCAAGGCCTGAGCGACCAGGTAGGAGTCGGCATCCTGCAAGAACGTGGTGATCGCACCGGGTTCGTAGTGCTGGCCCTGCGTCCAGACCGCGACCTGGCGAAGGGACTCGACCATGGACGTCTCGATCGGCAGGAAGAGCCGGGTACCTCGGCTGGCCGCCCACGTGGAGAGATCATCGGCCACCGCGGCAAGCTCGTCGCCGACCTTCTCGATGCTGAACACGCGGTGGGCAGCGTTCGCGGCTTCAATCCAGTCCCAGAAGGCCGGGCAGAAGTCGAAGCCGTAGTAGCGGTTCTTCCCTTCGATGAAGACGTTGGCATCGAGCAGGTACGCCATCAGACGGCGGCTCCGACCACCTGTCCGAAGTCGTGGAACGTCTGGATCTTCGAGATGCCGAGCATCCGTAAAGCGTCGCGATAGAGAGTTCGCCCTTCGAGAGTGCTGTCGACGAGCGCGCGGGCGAACGTCGGGCTCACGCGAATCGCCTCGGTGTTGTGGAAGTTGCCGCCGCCGGTGCCCCGCTCGCCGAGCGCGCGCAGGCGTTCGAGTTCGTCCTCGTAGGCGCCGTGGAACGTCTCCCGGCCGATCGCGCCGATGTCGTGGGCGCGCCGGAGGACCACCAGGGTGCTGACCTTGAAGCGGCCCGCCAGCCTCCGGATCTCCGCAGACAGCGGTCGGGTGGTGTCGAACGCCTCCCGCATCGCATCCGCGGGCACGAGCAGCTCGGCCGCTACGCCATCACACCAGCGCTCACCATCGGAGTCGGCCCCGGTGAGCGGACTCTCGTCCCCGAGGCCCGACTCCCCTGCCCACACGTGCACCAGCTCGTGGGCGAGCGTGAACATCTGGGCCGACTTGGTGTCGGCGCCGTTGACGAAGACAAGCGGAGCCACTGGATCCGCGAGCGTGAAGCCGCGGAACTCGTCGACGTCCAGCTTGCGATGCGTGTTGTTGCCCACCACACCGTTGCGCATCACGAGGATCCCGAGGGCCTCGGCCTGCTCGACGAAGTCGCGGAGCGCGTCCTCCCACGTGGCGGCCCTCCGGCGATGCTCGAGATCGAAGCCGATAGCCGTTGCGATCGCGCGCGCCGTGACGACGACATCAGCTCCGACATGGACGCTGCCAACGAACGCCAGCGGCGTCGCCCCTTCGGCGCGAAGGTGATCGCGATACCAGTCCTGGCGCTCCTGGCAGATGAAGATCGTGTCCAGCAGGTTCGCACTGGGCTCCGGGACAGGCCGGGCATCGCGGGTCCGGAAGTCCGGGATCGGGATCGGCTCGGCGGGTGGCGCGTCGAGGAGGAGATAGCCGAGCGGCGCGTGCGTGGCATGGGCGAAGGCCTCGAGCTGGCGCAGCGTCGGCGCAGCGTCGCCGGCCTCCCAGTCA
>JANONE010000094.1:0-21739 GCA_031420675.1 Ilumatobacteraceae bacterium
CAGGCGACCGTCGGGCGCAACCAGTTCGTCAATACTCTGATAGCCGCCGAGTGCGGTCTGGATGGCGTGCTGGCCGGGAACGTTCGCGCACAGGCGCATGGACGCCAGCATGTCGAGGCCTTCGATGTAGTCGAGCGCATGCCGCTTCTCGCCCGACACCACCCTCCATCCGGCGCGGTAGCCGCACGCCCGGTAGTTCTTCGACAACCCGTTGAACGTCACGAACAGCACATCGTCGGCGAGCGCAGCGATGCTGGTGTGAGTGTTGCCGTCGTAGAGCGTCTTGTCGTAGATCTCGTCGGCGAACACGATCAGTTGGTGCTGGCGGGCGACTTCCACGATCTGTTCCAGCAGCTCCGTGGGGTACAGCGCGCCGGTGGGGTTGTTCGGGTTGATCACCACGATCGCCTTGGTGGCGGAGGTGATCTTGTCTCGGATGTCGTTGATGTCGGGATACCAGTCGGCGTGCTCGTCGCACATGTAGTGCACCGGCCGGCCACCCGAGAGCGACACGGCGGCGGTCCACAACGGATAGTCGGGCACCGGCACCAGCACCTCGTCGCCATCGTCGAGCAACGCCTGCAGGCTCATCACGATCAGCTCGGAGGCGCCGTTGCCCAGGTACACGTCGTCGACGGAAACCCCTGGGATGTGCTTCTCCTGCGTGTAGTGCACCACCGATTTTTGCGGGGCGAAAAGGCCCTTGCTGTCGGTGTAGCCGGCCGCGTGCGGCAGGTTGCGGATCATGTCCTGCACGATCTCGTCGGGCGGCCCCAAGCCGAACGCAGCGAGGTTGCCGATGTTCAACTTGATGATGCTGTGGCCCTCGTCCTCCATCTGCCGTGCGCGATCGAGGACGGGGCCCCGGATGTCGTAGCAGACGTTGGCGAGTTTGGTGGATTTCTCGACGGGCTTCACAGGCCGCTCATGCTACGCCCGGCGAGTTGTGCGAGCATTCGGGCATGCCGAAAGAACTGCCCCCCGACTGCATCCAGGTCGTCATCGAGATCCCGCGCGGTAGCCGCAACAAGTACGAGATCGACCACGAAACGGGCCGCGTCTTCCTCGACCGCCGGCTGTTCACCGCCACCACCTACCCGGCGGACTACGGCTTCGTTCCCGAGACACTCAGCGGCGACGGCGATCCGCTCGATGCCTTGGTGCTGTTGGAAGACCCGGTGTACCCCGGCATCTGGGTGCAGGCCCGCCCGGTGGGCGTGCTGTACATGCACGACGAAGCCGGCGAGGATGCCAAGCTGATCTGCGTGCCGCCCAAGGAACCACGCTGGCAGGACGTACACGATCTGAAAGACCTGACGCCGCAACTGGTGGAGGAGATTCAGCACTTCTTCGAGGTCTACAAGGCGCTCGAGCCCGGCAAGACCTCGTCCACCGCCGGCCTCGCCGGTCGCGAGGCAGCGTGGAACGAGATCCGCCAGTCGCGGGCCAACTTCAAGCCACGCTGATCACCTTGTCGGCGAAAGGTGCCAAGCCGCTAGCCGATCTCGGAGCAGCGCACAGGGCGGCCTTCGCGCACGCTCTTGCATGCCGCGAGGCCGATGACCAACGGCGCGCGACCGGCGTCGGCATCCACCGGTGACGGGCCTCCCTCGGTGACGTAGCCGACGAACGCCTTCCACTCGGCGATGTAGCTGGGGATGTAGCGATCGAGGAAGAAGTACGGGATGGTTGGCGTGGTCGTACCCGCGGCCGTGCGACGCATGCCGGTGTACGCCAGCGGGTTCTCGCTGGCGGCCATACCACCGGAGCCGAAGGCCTCCACCCGCTGGTCGTAGCCGTACACGGCCTGCCGGCTGTTGTCGATGGTGGTGATGCAACCGTTCTCGTGCCGCAATGTCACCACCGCAGTGTCGACGTCGCCGGCCTCGCCGATGGCGGGGTCGACCCGCACCGCCGCCAGTGCGTAGACCTCGACCACCTCGCTGCCGGTGACGTACCGCGCCATGTCGAAGTCGTGGATCATCATGTCGAGGAACAGGCCACCGCTGACCTTGATGTAGGCGATCGGCGGCGGTGCGGGGTCGCGCGAGGTGATGCGCACGATGTGCACGTCGCCGACCGCGCCGGTGAGCACCGCATCACGCACCGAGTGGTGGGCGGGGTCGAAGCGGCGGTTGAAGCCGATCTGGATCGGCACGCCAGAGGCCTTCACGACCGCGAGGGCGGCGTCGACCTTGGCCAGGTCGAGCGACACGGGCTTCTCGCAGAAGATCGCCTTGCCCGAGTTGGCGGCTGCGATCAGCAGCGGCACATGGGTGTCGGTGCTGCTGCATATGGCCACTGCGTCCACGTCGTCGGAGGCGCACACGTCGTCGGCGTTGGTGGTATGCGGTACACCCAGTTCCGCCCCAGCCGCCCCAGCGGCCTTGCCGTTCACGTCTTGCACCATCGCCAACGAGGCGCCCGGTATCTGGCGGGCGATGATCTCGGCGTGCATGCGACCGATGCGGCCCACGCCCAACACTGCGATGCGAACGGTCACTTCGGGGTCTCCTCGATGGATGGTTTTGGTGCGTCGCCCGCACCTTGCACGGACTGGTCGTAGTCGGTGATGTTGCCGGTGAGCATCCCGCTCTCGTCGCTGAGGTAGAACGTGATGATCTCGGCGACCTCCGCCGGCTTGATCAGGCGGCCCATTGGCTGAGCGGCCTCGGCGGCCTCCAGCCAGCCGTCGGTTGCTCCGTGGAAGCGGCGCTGCACGGCGTCCTCAGCCTGCGTGTCCATCCAGCCCGGGTTCACCTGGTTGACCCGGATGCCGTGACGCATCAGCGAGAAGGCCACATTCTTCGTCATCGTCGCCAACGCACCCTTCGACACGCAGTAGGAAAGGATGAACGGCTGCCCGCCATGGCCACTGACCGACCCGATGTTCACGACCGACCCGCGGGCACCCTCACGGCGCATCACTTTCGCTGCCTCTTGGATGAGGAAGAAGGGGGCACGCACGTTGACGGCCATCATCGTGTCCCAGCTGACGGGCTCGGCGGTCCACACGTTGTCACGGCCGGTGGAAGCGGCGACGTTGACGACGCCGTGCACGACACCGAACCGCGCATCGGCGGCGGCGACCACCGCGGCGGGCGCGGCAACGTCGGCCATGTCGGCTTCCACGTAGATCGTGGGCGTGCCATCAGCCGTCAGTTCGGCGGCGAGCGCTGCGCCTCTGACCGCACTGCGACCCACGAGCACCAGCCCGGCTGCGTTGCGCGCGGCGCACGTACGCGCCGTTGCCTCGCCAAGGCCCTGGGTGCCGCCACTGATGATGATCACCTTGCGCGCCAGTGTGCTCATCTTGCGACCCTTTGCTGTCGCTTGCCCTGCCGCATCGTTTCGTGCGCGGCAAGCACCTCTGGGCGGTCGCTGACCTCGGGCACGCCGACCTCCCAGAAGGCGCCGCCCTCCGTCCACACATCGGGCTCCGTCTTCATCGCGATCACGTAGGTGCGGTCGGCGGCGCGGGCACGAACCAACGCAGCCTCGAGCTCTTCCACCGTCGAGACGTTCTCACCAAGGCAGCCCATGGCCGCGGCGTGGGCCGCGAAGTCGACGTACACCAGATCCTGGTGACGGCTATCGGCCAACTGGTTGTTGAACGGCACGCCCCCCTGGCTCACCTGCAGGCGGTTGATGACAGCAAAGCCGCCGTTGTCGCACACGATGACGATCAGCTTGTGGCCGGACAGGACGCTGCTGTACAGGTCGCTGTTCATCATCAGGTAGCTGCCGTCGCCGACGAACACGATGACGTCGCCGGCACCACCGGCAATGGCCGAGTCGCGGGCGATCTTGGCGCCCCACGCACCGCTGAGCTCGTAGCCCATGCACGAGAATCCGTACTCGCAGTCGAAGCTGTCGAGGTGCTTCGCCCGCCAGCCGTTGTTCAGCTCGCCGGGGAAGCCGCCGGCAGCGGTGAGGGCATAGTCGCCCGCGACGGCGGACCGATCGACGACGCCGACGACCTGTGCGTACGTGGGCAGCCCGTGCGGGCCCACCGCCGCCGGCGACGCGATCGAGTCGATGTACGAGTGGTAGCCGGCCACCTCACGACTGGCAATCGCCCGCCATTCGTCGCTGGTGTGTGCGCCGGCCAGGAGCGGCGACAGCTCCTCCAGAGTCGCCAGCGCATCGCCCACCAGCGGTGACTGGCGGTGCTTACCGGCGTCGAAGCGAGCGGCGTTGAGGCCGATGATCTGCGTCGACGGATCGCTGAACACCGTCCACGAGCCGGTCGTGAAATCGCCGAGGCGGGTGCCGATCGCCAGCACGACGTCGGCCTGCGCGGCGAGGTTGTTGGCGGCCTCGCAACCGGTGACGCCGATGGGGCCGCTGTACAAGGGGTGGGTCGCAACCAGCGATGCCTTGCCGGCCATCGTCTCCACCACCGGAATGCCGTGCCGCGCGGCGAACGCAGCCAGCGCTGCTTCGGCCCCGGAGTAGTGCACGCCACCGCCGGCGATGATCAGCGGCCTGCTCGCGCCGCGCAGAAGTTCGGCCGCGGCCGCCAGCCGACGAGCGTCGGGGCGCGGACGGGCGATCTCGTGCACCGTCACCGTGAACAGTTCGTCGGGATAGTCGTAGGCCTCGGCCTGCACGTCTTGCGGCAGCGCCAGGAACGCGGGGCCACAGTCGGCTGGGTCGAGCATGGTGGCGACGGCCTGCGGGAGGGAGGGGATCAGCTGCTCGGGCCGGGTGATGCGGTCCCAGTAGCGCACCACCGGTTTGAAGGCATCGTTCACCGAGATCGTCGGGTCGCCGAAGTGCTCGACCTGCTGCAGAACCGGGTCGGGGACACGACTGGCGAACGTGTCGCCCGCCAGCAGCAGCACAGGCAGTCGGTTGGCATGGGCAACACCGGCGGCAGTCACCATGTTCAGCGCGCCCGGTCCGATGGACGTGGTGGCGACCATGATCTGGCGGCGGCGCTTGGCCTTGGCGAAGCCGATCGCAGCCAACGCCATGCCCTGCTCGTTCTGGCCGCGCCAGGTGGGCAGCGCGTCGCCCGCCTGCTGCAGCGCATGGCCGAGGCTGACTACGTTGCCGTGCCCGAAGATGGCGAACACACCGGGGAACAACGGCACGTCCTCGCCGCTCGCATCGGCGCTGGGCACGACCGATCGCTGCGCGATCAGGTAGCGCACGACTGCCTGTGCAGTGGTGAGCCGGATGGTGCCCATTCTCAGTCCTCCCTCAGGTTCACCACGTCGTGCCAGCACCCGTCGGCCCAACTGTCGAGCACGGCCTGCTGCACGCTCACGTACTGCACCGCCTCGGTGAACCCCGGTACGTGCTGACGGCCGGCTACAACCGACTGCAGGAACTCGTGATCCTCGATGCAGACCAAGTCCTCGAAACCGATCCCGTTGGCGCTGCCCGGCACGAAGTTGCCATGGTGCGGAAAACGGTCGCCGCCGTACACGGTGGTGAAACCGGTGTGCGCGTGATCGGCTGCGATGTACACCTGCAGCTCGTTCAGTTTCTCGAAGTTCCACTTGATGCTGCCCTTGGTGCCGTACACCTCGAACTGGTTCTGGCTCTCGGGACCCACCATCGAGCGGCATGCCTCGAACGTGCCGCGTGCGCCACCTTCGAACACGCACATCATGGCGATGTAGTCCTCGTTGGTCACCTCGCCGGTGGGGTCACCCGGCTTTCCACGGTCGTAGTGCGTGCCTTCGCCCGTTGCCAGTGGCCGTTGCTTGATCACGATCTCGCCGGTGCCCACCACCTTGCTGATCGGGCCCACGAGGTAGTGCGCGAGATCGACCGAGTGACTGAGGATGTCGGTGCTGACGCCATGCCCGGCCTCGTCGATGAGGAACCGCCACGACAACAGGCCCATCGGGTCGCTTCCGTACATCGAGAAGAATCGGCCGTAGTAGTTGGTGATCGTGCCCAGCTCGCCCGATTGGATCAACTGCCGCGCGTACTGCACCAACGGAGCCCAGCGGTAGTTGTAGCCAACGCCGGTGATCACGCCCGCGTGGCGAGCAGCGTGCTCGGCGGCGACGGTCTGCGCCGGCGTGCCGCCCACAGGCTTCTCACAGAACACGTGCTTGCCATTCGCAGCAGCGGCCTGCGTCATCTCCACGTGCAGCATGTTGGGCGCAGTCACGAACACGACGTCCACATCGGGGTCGGTGACCACCTCGTGCCAATCGGCGACGGCCTTGCGGAACCCGAAGCTGCGCACGGCATCGTCGCGCCGGGCTGCCACCGTGTCACTGGCCACGACCAGGTCGGGTTCGTAGTCGCGGTTCGGGAAGTAGCTGGGTGCACGACGGCAGCCACGGCTGTGCGCCTGGCCCATCCACCCGAACCCGATCACGCCGATGCCGATGCGTTTCGTAGTCACGGCTCGTCCCTCGACAACGCAGTTCCCAGGTCTGAATCGTCCCAACTCGGCTTCTGGTCGCGATTCGTCTCCATTTCCGGGACGAATCGCGCCCAGAAACCACGACACGACGCGGGGTGCGCGGCGCTCACCGGACGACCCCGGCGGCGTTGGTCATCGGCGCTCGCGGGTCGGTGGCCATTCCGGCCCAAGTGTCGCGCACCCAGTGGTGGGTGGGGTCGTCGCAGAACGCCATGCTGCGTTCGCCACCCGGCCCCGCCAACACGTTGAGGTAGTACATGGGGTAGCCGGGCGCGGCAATGCACGGCCCGTGGTAACCACGTGGCACGCAGAACACGTCGCCGTCGCGGACCACCACGTTCTCGTCGACGGCACCGTCGGGCGTGTACGTGCGATGCATGCCAAAGCCGTCGGTGGAGAACTCGGTGCCACCTGCCTGGCCGATGCGGAAGTAGTAGATCTCCTCGTTGTTCACCACGCACTCGGGGGAATCGTCGTGGCGGTGTGGTGGGTAGCTGGACCAGTTGCCGTCGGGCGTGAGCAGTTCCACGCACATCAGTCGGTCGGCGTGGGGCCACACCTCTGGGCTGAGGAAGTTGGTGACCTGGCGCGTGGCCGGACCCGCGCCACGGATCTCCACCGACACATCCTCCGCGGCTCCGTAGCGAGCGGAGAGCCGGTGCTCGCAACGAGCAGAGGCGATCGCGACGTCTCCCCCGTTAGGCGACGACATGAGAACCGTCGCCCCCAACGGCGCGTACACGAAGTCGGTGACCCTCTCGAACACGGTGCGCCGGCCATCAAGGTGGAACTCGGCGCCGTCGATGCACACGGTCACGTCGGTGGCGCTGATCGGCAGCACCACCGCCTCGCATCCGACCAGACGTGTAGAGCGCTCTACTCGCGGCGACAACGAAAGCACCTGCAGCCCGCTGTACGACCACCCCGCAACGTCGGGGGTGAGCAGGACCGCAGCATCGGCAGTGGCCAGAGAGCCGGCGGGATGGTGCAGCCGAGCATTCATCGTGGCCTCACGATACGCGCCGCCCGCTCGATGGCCGCCGCCACATCGCCATCGGCCGGATAGAGCAACGCCCGGCCTACCACCAGGCCGCGCACGTTGGGCACCAGCATGGCCCGATCCCACGAGGCGTATGTGGCCTCGGGGTCCGGCCCGGGCGCACCACCGAGAATCAGCGCCGGCAGCGTGGTGGTGGCCAACATGCGCGCCGGGTCCTTCCCGGCCGGCACCTTCAGCCACGTGTACGACGAGCTGTGGCCAAGGCTGGCGCCGATCGCGACTGCCCGCAGCAACGCATCCTCGTCATCGAGCAGCTTGGCCGTACCCGGTGCGACCGGACCCGTGTGGTGGTACGGCAACGGTTCCACCATCATCGGCAGCTTCAGCCGAGCACACTCACTGACCACCCTCGCCGCCCATTCGATGGTGGGTGCGGTACCGGCGTCGTCGTCGGCGATGCGGAGCAGCATCTTGCCGCCATCCAGGCCGCAGTCGCGCAAGTCGGTGGGGCTGTACGCCGTGGGCCGATCGTCGAGCTCCCACTGGGCGCCCATGATGCCGCCGCGGTTTGTCGTGCCGAAGGCCAGCTTGCCATCCAGCGCACCCAGCAGCGCAAGCTCCTCCAGCACGTCGGGGCTGCCCAGCACGCCATCGACATCGGGGTGGGCGAGCGAGATCAGCAGCGCCTCCAGCAGGCGCCGACGGTCGGCCATGATGAACTTGTCGTTGCCTACGCCCAGCATGCCGCGGGCCGTGTGGTCGGCGGCGACGATGAACAGTCGGCCGTCGGTGAGCAGCGGCCGCCGCCGCCGCGCGAGCAGGGCGGCGAGCGCGGCGTCGGGCTGGATGGCGCGGCGTTCGATCAGCTCGGCCCATCGTTGATCAGTCAGCAGCATTCAGCATCTCCTCGATCTCCAGCGCCGTCGGCATGTCGTCGGCGCACATCAGTCGCGAGGCAACGATGGCACCCGCAGCGTTGCCAGCGCGTGCAGCCTGCACAAGATCCCAACCACTGAGCAGCCCGTGGCACACCGCACCGCCGAAGGCATCGCCGGCGCCCAGCCCGCACACGACCTCCACCGGGCGCGGCGGCACCCGTTGGCGCACACCATCGGCGGTTGCCACCAGCACTCCGTCGCCACCCATCTTCACGATTGCGGCCGAGAGACCGAGCGCGAGCAGCCGGTCGGCGGCTTCGTGCGGGTCGGTGACACCGACGGCGACCTCGCATTCGGCCCGGTTACCGATGGCCATCGTCGCCAACGGCAGCACCTCGCCGATGGCCTCACGCGCACGCGCGGCGTCGTTGCCCCACAACACCGGCCGCCAATCAAGGTCGATGATCGTGTGCTCGCGACGGCCACGCACTGCCAGCAACGCATTGATCGTGCCCCGGCTTGGCTCCGCCGCCAGTGCACCCGCGGCCACCCAGAGGATGGGCACCTCGCGCACGACGTCGATATCCACCTCGTCGGGCGTGATCGTCATCTCCGGCGCCATCGGTTCGCGGTAGAAGACGATCGACGGCTCGCCCGGGTCGAGCAGCTCCGCGAACGCGAGCGGGGTGCGCAGCGTCGGGTGCATGCCGACGTACCGCGTGTCGACACCGAAGGTGCCGGCGAGCGCGCCTTTCACGTAGTGGCCGAAGGGATCGTCGCCTACCTTCGTGAACACGGCGCTGCGGTGACCCAGGCGCGCGGCGGCGACCGCCACGTTGGTCGCCGTGCCGCCCACCGACTTGCGAAAGCTGCGCACCTCGGCCAACGGCACGCGCAACTGCTCGGCGTAGAGATCGGTGCAGATGCGACCGATGGTGAGGAGCTGAAGAGGAGTGCTCATCTCGGCGCGGTCAGCGGACGCCCAGCTCGTGTTGCAGTGCTCGCAACTCGGCGCCACCGGCCATCATCCGGGTGAGCTCATCGAGCTCGATGTCTTCCTTGGCGAAGTCGCCCATCGAGTGCCCGCGGTTGAGCAGCAGGAAGCGATCGCCCACCGGATACGCGTGGTGTGGGTTGTGGGTGATGAAGATCACGCCGAGACCGCGCTCGGCGGCGACCTTGATGTACTTCAGCACCACCCCGGACTGACGAACACCGAGTGCCGAGGTCGGCTCGTCGAGGATCAGCACCCGCGCACCGAAATACACGGCGCGGGCAATTGCCACCGACTGCCGCTCGCCACCGGAGAGCGTGCCCACCGGTTGGTCGATGTCGCGGATGTCGATGCCCATCTTCTTCAGTTCATCCTTGGCCGTGTGCTTGGCGAACGTGGTGTCGAACCATCCGCCGGCCCCCGGTTCGGAGCCGAGGAAGAAGTTGCGCCACACGCTCATCAACGGCGCCATGGCGAGGTCCTGGTACACGGTGGCGATTCCCGAGGCCCGGGCGTCGCGAGGCGACGCGAACTTCACGGGAGTGCCGTCCACGAGGTACTCGCCCTCGCTCGGCTCGTAGAGACCACTGAGGATCTTGATGAACGTGCTCTTCCCGGCGCCGTTGTCGCCGAGCACACACGTGACGCGACCCGCTTCCACGGTGGTGGAGATGCCTTCCAACGCGGTGACGTTGCCGAAGTACTTCGAGATGTTGACCAGTTCGAGCAACACAGCCATCAGCGGGCCTCCTGTGCCTTCTTGCGGATCTTCTGGTTTACCAACACGGCCAAGAACAGCACCACACCGAGGAAGATCATTTTGTTGTCCGAGTTCCACCCCGCGTAATTGATGCCGTTGACGGGCATCGCCGCGATCATGGCGCCGAACGAGGCGCCGATCACCGAGCCGTAGCCCCCCGTCAGCAGGCAACCGCCCACGACGGCGGCGATGATGAACTCGAACTCCTTGCCCACGCCCGAGCCTGCCGGCACGCTGTTGTAGCGCAACACGGTGAGCATGCCGACGAAGCACCCGACGAGCGACACCATCATGAACAGGCCCACCTTCACCTGATCGACTGGTACGCCGACGGCCCGAGCCGCATCCTTGTTGCCACCGACCGCAAAGATCCAGTTGCCCCACCTCGTGCGCGCCAACACGAAGGCAGCCACCCCGGTGATGATGAGCCACCACAGGATGGAGGTGCGCACGTTGGATCCGCTGAACGCGATCCGCAGCACGAATGCAAGGAAGATGAGCAACAGCCCGATGAAGCCGACGACCCGACCGCGAGTGTCGGCAGCGCGATCGAAGGCGTGCCGCTTGGTGCCCACCGCTTCCACCAATGCGTTGGCGACGATGGCTGCGGCGGCGATGGCCAACGCTCCGACCAATCCGCCGCGGAACCGGTGCGAGCCCGAGTCGTACCGGACGAGGACGGCGAGGAACACGACGGCGCTCGCCGCGATGAGACCGACGAGTAGTTGGCAGCGCCGGGACCGGCTGCGCGCGCGGCCCTTGGCAACGAGGATGGCGAGCACGCCACCGACGCCGAAGCCCACGAACAGCCCTGCACGAAAACCCTGCTCGGTGGTGAGCTGCAACAGCGCCACCACTCCCACGGTGGACACGAGCCCGGCGAGCAAGGCGATGAGTACCACCCGTGGCACGGCGAACTGTGACTGCCTGCGACCACTGGCTTGGTTGCGCACCCGGCGCAACCCGAGGTGCAGCGCGACGCCGAAGCCGAGGGCGGCGGCGGCCACGCCGATCGCCACCTTCACACCCTGCGACGGGATGCTGAGGATCTCGCGGCGTTGCTCCATGTCGAGCTTGCGGGTGATCGCCCAGCCGGCCACGAGCGCACCCACCCCGCCCACGAGCGGGACTCGCACGGAGGGGGCCAGCCACGCTCCGTCGGGGGCGGTGGTCTCATAGCGCCAACTGGCGAAGCCGACGGTGCCGACGGCTGCTCCGCCCAGGCCGAGGATGCTGCACAACCAGTTGGCTCCGACGCCGTCGGTGGTGTGCAGCAGCACGAGACCGGCGGCCGCGGCGAAGGCGCCGCCGAGGAGGAGAACCAAGGCGCGGGAGTGGGCGGCCTGGCGGCGGACCAACGATTGCTCGAGCAGCGCGAAGACGACGAGCAGCGCCGCCAGCAGCACCAGCCCGAGGAACAATTGGTCGGCGAAGCCTGGCGGCTCGCGCTTGAACTTGCCTGCGAAGACCGTCTCGAACGGCTTGAAGTCCTTGATCCGTTCGGCATTGATGTTCTCCACGATCACCTTGTTGACGAGTCGTTTGGAGAACACGAGGTTCGCACCTTGGAGCACGAAGAAGGTGGCCAGCGTGACGATGAAGCTGGGCAACCCGGTGCGCACCACCAGCGTGCCGTTGAGCCATCCGATCAGCCCGGCCACCAGGAAGGCAGCCGGCACCGCGAGGTACATCGACGCGCCGTCGCCCATGAATCGCTGAGCGAAGATTCCGACGAAGATGCCCATCGAGCCGGTGATCACGCCGGACGAGAGATCGAACTCGCCACCGATCATCAACAGGGCCACCGCGACCGCCATGATGCCCAGCGGTGCTGCCGAGTCCAGCCACAAGGCCGTTGCCGACGCTGTGCTGAACTCCGAGCCGACCGCCCAGAAGAGCGTCCACACCATCACTGCGCCGATGAGTGCGCCGATCTCGGGCGAGATCAACAATCGCTGGAGCGGACCGCGGAACGCGATCCGTTCATCGCTCGCGGCGTGTGGCGCCGGCGCGTCGGTACTGCTCACATCTTCCCCCTCAATCGCGTTGTCCCCATCGCGCAGTCTCGCGCGGGTTCTTCGGTGTACAGAACGGGCCGGGGACGCGTGGTCCCCGGCCCGTCCAGTGGAGGTGGTCCTGCAGCGAGGCCCACCTCATTCATTCACTAGCGGGTGCCTTCGGCAACCAATGCCTTGACGTCGGCAACGTTGTCCTTGGTGACGAAGCCGGGACCGGTGTAGACCGGCAGCCCGCCGCCAACGGTGTTGGCGTTGATGACGTTCAGGTACAGGAAGACCACCGCCAGGTAGCCCTGCAGGTACTGCTGCTGGTCGATGGTGAAGGCGATCTCGCCCGACTCGATGGCTGCGAGCAGCTCCTCCGACAGGTCGACGGAACCGATGGTGACGTCGAGGCCGAGCTCGGCGGCGGCGTTCTTGGCCAGCACTGCGCCGATCGGGCCGGTGGCGAACACGGCATCGATCGAGGAGTCGGCGGCCAGGGCTGCCTGGATCTCCGACTGCGAGGTGGTGGTGTCGGCATCGCCGGCGGTGTTGATCTTCACGACTTCACCGCTGAACGTGTCGGCGGCACCGTCGCAGCGGGCTTCGAGACCGACGTTGGCCTGCTCCTGCATGATGCACAGGATCTTGGTGGCACCGGCGGCCTCGAACTTCTCGCCTGCACCCTGGCCGGCCACGAACTCGTCCTGGCCGACGTGAGTGATGGCACCCAGTTCCTTGAACAGGTCGGAGCCTGAGTTCATCGTGATCACCGGGATGCCGGCCTCGACAGCTGCCTTCACCGACGCCTCGAGGGCGCTGGGGTCGGCGAGCGAGATGGCGATGCCATCGACACCGGCGGCAACCGCGGCATCGATGAGCTGGGCCTGGGCCGCACCATCGTTGTTGGCGCCCTGGTACTGGACCTTGATGCCGAGGTCGGAACCTGCGGTCTCGGCGCCCTTCTGGGCAACCGACCAGAACACGCCACCATCGCCGTGTGTGATGATGGCAATCGTGACGTCTTCACCCTGGGTCACTTCGACGGTGTCGCTGGTGGCGGTGGGATCGGCGGGAGCAGTTGACTCTCCGGTCGACGCAGCCGTGCTGTCGGCAGGCTTCGAAGTGGTGTTGCTGCTGTCCTTCTTATCGCTGCACGACGCCGCGAACACGGCGAGTACTGCGAGCGGAGCCAGCAAATAGCGACTCTTCTTCATGTGGATTTCCCCCTCTAGGAAAGTGGTGCTTGTTGCGCCGGCGAGCCGGCATTCACTGGCAGCGGTTCACGCAGCCAGCGATCGGAGGTACTCGATGCTGTCGTGCACAGCGAGCACCGGACCCTCACCGAGCGGCGGTTCGCCGTCGGTGAGAGCGACATCTTGCTCCAAGACGTACCACCCGTCGTACCACGCCTCTTCGAGGGCGGCAATGGTGGCAGCAATGGGTACATCCCCACTACCGGCAGTGGGAAACAGTCCGGCAGCGGTAGCGGTCATCAACGTCAGCTCGTCGGCATACAGCCGCTGCGCAACCGCACCGTCCACGTCCTTGAGGTGCACCAGGCCGACACGATCACGGAACTTGTTCGCCAGCACCACGGGGTCGGCGCCGCCGATGAAGAGATGGCCGGTGTCGAGGCAGAACTTGACACCCGAGCCATTCAGGAAACGGTCCACTTCGGCCGCTGTTTCGATGAGCGTGTCGACGTGTGGGTGCAACACCTGAGTGAGGCCGAACTCATCGCAGATCGCATCGACGAGATCGAGCCCTGCCAGCAGAGTGCACCAGTCGTCGCCGGACAGTGCCGGGCGTTCCCATGCCGTGTGGCTGGAAACCACGGCGGTGACGAAGCGGGTGCCGCCACCGGCCGCGAGCGTCGCTGCCGCAGAGCGGGCCTCGGCGATGAGCTCATCTCGTGCTCCGGGGAGGTGCAGCACGAGCGGCACGAAGCCACCCACCAGCGAAAGGCCGTATTCGGCGAGCAGCGAACGAAGGGCGGCGGGCTCGGTGGGCAGCCAACCGAGCGCGCCTAGTTCGGTGGCGGTGATGCCCAGCTGACGCATCTCACCCAACACTCGCTCTGGGGCCAGCTGCAGGCCCCAGCCCGGGGCTTCGCAGATCCCCCAGGAGATGGGAGCAGCAGCGACACGATCGAGCATGCGTTGTTGTCCCCCTCGGTCCGGATCCGTGACCTCGTCACGACTGAGTATGTTTATAGCCCAAACTAAGTCTGTTTGTAAAGGATCTGTTTCAAGAACGTGCACGCCGGATTCACCGCCGGTTCAGGCGATCAGCGGCACCAACGTGGGGTCGGCGAAGAGCCGTTCGGATGCGTGGATCGTGCAGCCGAGCGCCCCGGCCGTGAAGCCCAGCGTGCTCATCTCGACGCGACAGTGCTGCACCGACTCGGCAAGTGAATTGGCCCGCAGCACCGCCATGGCTTCTTGCATCACCCACGGGGCGACCTCCGGCAGGAAGCCGGCAAGGATGATCGCCTTCGGGTTGAACGAGTCCACGATGTTGGCCAGCCCGATGCCCAACCAGCGCCCGAACTTCTTCAGGCCCTTGATCGCGATCGGATTGTTCGCCCTCGCACGGGACAGCACGGGGGCAAGTTTCGCTTCCGGGCTCAGCCTGCGATCGCGCAACAGCCCCGCCGCGAGATCGGGCACGGCGTCGTACAACAGCGCCCGCAAGCCGACGGTGGTCTCCCAGCAACCGCTGCTCCCGCACGCGCACGGCAGGCCTCGCGGCTGCACGGTGGTGTGGCCGACCTCGCCGGCGCCGCCCGAAGCCCCACGGAAGACCGCGCCATCGATGATGATACCCGCGCCCACACCGCTGACCGCGAGCACGTACACCAGGTGGCTGGTGCCGGCCAGGGCGCCCACGCGGTACTCCGCGAGGGCGCCCAGGTTTGCCTCGTTGTCCAGGCTGAGCGGAAAGTCGCGACCCAGCCCCTCGAGCAGCCGTTGCCGCAACGGAACGTCACGCCAGCCCAGGTTCGGAGCGCGCACGATGACACCTCGATCGATGTCGGCGATGCCGGGCACCGCCACGGTGATGCCAACGACCCGGCGGCCGGTCGCATCGACCATGTCGATGGCCCTGCGCACTTCTTTGACGGCGATCGGCACCAGATCGTCGAACGCAGTGGAAGCGCCGCTCAGCGGCCGGCGCCGTTCGTACACCGTCTCGCCCGAGAGATCGTTGGCCAGCACGGAGGTGAAGCCGACATCGATCTCCACCCCCAGCGTGACCACCCGCGACCCGTCGAGCTGCAACAACGTCGCCGGCCGACCCACGCGCTGATCCGACTCCGGCCCCGCCTCCTTCACCAACCCGCGATCGATCAGGTCGGCCACGAGGCTGGAGATCGTGGCGCGCGTGAGGCCGGTGATCGCAGCCACGCCGGCGCGGCTGCGCGGGCCCTGCGACGCAAGCAGGCGCAACACCAGCGACAGGTTGTGACGGCGCACGTGTAGATGCTCGACGGGGGCGTCGGCGGGGGGCGCGGCACTGCTCACGGCGCGGACTGTAGCGAGGTGCGGCGCCGCTTCCTGACTACCGTGAGGTCCGATGAGCATGCCGAGCCCCGCCGGCCGTCGTATCCAGCAGCCAACCATGGAAGACGTCGCCGCCGCGGCGGGAGTGTCGCGCGCGCTCGTGTCGTTGGTGATGCGCGACTCGCCGCGAGCCAGCGCGAAGGCGCGCACCGCAGTGCACGCGGCCGCCGTTCGGCTCGGGTATCGACGCAATCTCGCAGCCAGCAACCTGGCCGCCCGGCGCACGATGACAATCGGAGTGCTGCTCGACGACCTGCACAACCCGTGGTTCGCCGAAGTCGCCGACGGCCTGCACGCCGTCGCCGAACGAAACGGCTATCAGGTGATCCTTGCCAATGGCCGGCGATCGGCAGCGGCGGAGTCACGGGCGATCGACACCTTTCTCTCCTCGCGAGTCGATGGCATCGTCGTCGCCGGTTGCCGGCTGCCGCTGGCACGTCTGACGGCGGTCGCCAACGAGGTACCCGTCGTTTCTGCCGGTCGGTCGCTCACCGGCGCCTCCGTCGGCTCCGTCAGCGCCGACGATGCCCAAGGCGCGCGCCTCGCGGTGCAACACCTCCACGCGCTCGGGCATCGCCGCATCGCACACGTCGATGGTGGCCGCGGCGCCGGTTCGGCAACACGCCGTGCGGGCTACATCTCGGCGATGCGGGCCATCGGCCTCGGCGAACACGTGCGGGTGATCACCGGCGACTTCACCGAGGAGGCGGGCAACCGCGCCGGCCAACGGCTGTTACGCGATGGCGATCTGCCGACGGCGTTCTTCACGGCCAACGACCTCTCGGCGGTGGGCATCATCGACGCACTCGATGATGCCGGCCTGGCCGTGCCGGGTGTCGTGTCAGTGGTGGGGTACGACAACACCGCCTTCGCCGCGCTCAACCACATCGGCCTCACCACCATCGACCAACCGCGCAATCGCATGGGCCAGGTTGCGGCCACGATGCTGCTCGACGCCCTCACCGGGGCGGGCGACCTCGCCCACGTGTTGATGCGCCCTCAGTTGGTGGTGCGTTCGACGACGGGGCCGTGCAGTGCGTCGACCTGAGGTCCGCGCCTGTTGCTTGGTCGCCGCGCTCGCCGCCACGTCTACCGGCTGCGCATCTCACGAGCGACCGGACGCGACCCATCGGTCCACAGATGTCGCACTCGCCGCCGCCGTGCGCGTGGAGGCGGTGGGCTGTCTCGCGAAAGCCTCGATCGGGGCAGGATCATTCGTCGCCGACGAAAAGGTGATCACCGTCGCGCACGTGGTGGCAGGTTCTGACCAGGTGCATGTGGTCCTGCCCGACGGCAGCCGAGTGGATGCAAAGGTGGTGGCGATCGATCGCCGCAAGGACCTCGCCGTGCTCGATGTCGACGTGGAGACCGTCCCGCTCCGCCGCGGGTCGATGCGACCCAAGGCCCGTGGCACTTTCGTGGTGTACCGCGACGACCACCCGGTCTCGATGCCCTTCGAGGCGATCTCGTTCGTCGACATCAACGCACCCGACATCGACCACGGCGATTCATCGCTGCGCCGCGGCTACCAACTGCAGGCAGTCGTGGAGAAAGGTGATTCCGGCTCGGTGTTGGTCACCGATGGGGTGGCGACGGGCGTGGTGTTCGCGCGCAGCACCGCCGCCGGCGGTAAGGCCTATGCCGTTGACATAAGCGAGGCCGACACGTTGCTGGCTGGCGCCGGCAACAGCTCCGTCGACGTCGGCGAGTGCGTGTAGCTAGTGCACTTCGGTGAGCAGCGCAGCGCCAACAGCGCCGGCGCGTTCGCCCAACTCCGCGAACACCAGTGTGGGGTGCGGGCGCAGATCGGGCGCGTAGAGCAGTTGCGTGAACCAGCTCTGGATCGGCCCCAGGTACAGGTCGGCGCTGGCCGCGAGACCGCCACCCAGAACGAACGAGGCGGGGTCGAGGATGTTGGCGAGGTTCACCAGGCCCAGGGCAACCCAGCGTCCGAACAGGTCGATGACCTGCAGGGCGTCGTCGTCGCCCTCGCGGGCCGCGGCCTGCACGTCTTCGCCACGCACTCGGTTGGAGTCGCCGCCCGCAAGGGCCAGCACACGACCCAAGCGCTTCCCGATGGCCGCTTCGCGAGCCAGTCGGCCGAGACCGGAACCCGACGCGTAGCGCTCCCAGCAGCCTCGCCGGCCACACGGGCACCACGGGCCATCCGGGTCGACCACCATGTGGCCGATCTCACCGGTGAAGCCGTTGGCGCCACGGATCAACGCGCCCCCTGCTATCACGCCGCCGCCGATGCCGGTGCCGAGCGTGACCATCACGAAGTCGCTGACGCCGCGCGCGGCGCCCGTCTTCCACTCGGCGGCTGCTGCGCAGGTGCCGTCGTTGTCGACATGCACAGTGGTGCCCAACTGCGCACTGAGCAGCTTACCGACCTGGAAGTTGTGGATGTCGACCAGGTTGGGGGATGCACGTAGCACGCCCGTGCGCGTGACCAGGCCGGGCACGCCGATCCCGATCGAATCCCACGGACCCATCGCGCGTGCGAGTTCGGCCAGCGTTTCGATGATGGCTGCAGGGCCCTTCGGCGTCGGTCGCCGCTGCTCCTCGACGACCACGCCTGCTCCGTCCAGGATGACCCCGAGACATTTGGTGCCCCCGACGTCGATGCCCAGCCGTCGAGTTGTGGTCATGCCTCGGCGCGGGTCTTCAACTCGCGGACTGTGTTGAGGATGCGTACCTCGGCGCGACGCTTGACGAAGCCGGGCAACGGCACCACCAGCTCGATGGCCAGGTCGTAGCGAACCTCGGTGCCCCCATCGGATGCGGCCGAGAAGTTGTAGGCGCCGTCGATGGTACGCATGATGTCGCCCCGCAGCATTCGCCACGTGAGCACCTGTGGAGCCTGCGAGTAGTCGTAGGAGAGTGTGTAGTGGGTGCTGCGCCCGAGGGCCGATGCACGATACTCCACCTCCGTGGGGCGGCCATCCTCATCGCGGTCGCGCACGATCACATCCTTGACGTCCTTGGCCCACTCGGGGTAGTGCTCGAACTCTGTGGCAATGGCCCACACGCGCTCGGGCGCAGCGGCAATGGTGATGGTCTGGGACGCCGATTCAGCCATGGAGTTGTTCTACCCGATCTTGCGGTTGGAGGGTTTTACCGCTGGATTCACCCGCGGCCCGTAGGAACCGTACCGCGCGGCCCATGCACCGTTCATGCCAATGCCGAACATGGGCACGAGAACACCGAACGCCAGCGCGTTGAGCTGGCCCTCCTGCAAGCCGACGACTCCGATCGTGGCACCGACCAAGGCGGCAACCACCTGCGTCGCCAAGGCCAGCGACATGGCCAGCTTCACCGGCTTCGTTGCCGTGTCGCCGGTGAGCAGGAAGAGGTTGGCCACACCCACCTCCTCGCTGCGCGACCGTTCGAGCGCGCTGGTGTACGCCAACAACGTGGCGGCGATGCCGATGGCGAATAGCAGTAGCGAGACGGCGGCGATCAACACTTGCGCGGGCCGATGCGTGCGCAAGGGGATGGCAACTGTGAGGGCGGCGAGGAAGACCGTTGTTCCGATGAGGTTGGCGCGCACCAGGCGTGAAGTCACTCGCTCATTCTGCCAGGGCGCCGAGCGAGGCACCCAGGCGATGCGCCAACACGTCGTAGGAGAACTCGCGCACGGCTCGCTCGCGGCCGGCGACCCCCATACGTCGTGCGTGCGCCGGATCGTCGAGCAGCCTCTCGAGCGCTACCGCAACCGCGCGCGGGTCATCGGGGTGGCGCACCACCAGGCCACTGACCTCGTCCTGCACCGCTTCGGCGGCGCCACCGGAATCGCCTGCGACCTGTGGTACGCCACACGACGCAGCCTCGAGGAAGACGATGCCGAAACCCTCCTGCTCCAGCCCGCCCCAACGGTTGCGACACAGCATCGCGTAGACGTCGGCGCAGCCGTACAGCCGCGGTAGGTCGTCGTTGCTGACCCTGCCGAGGAACCGCACCGGCGCGTCCAACGAGGCCGCCAGCCCACGGAGGCGTTGTTCGTCGCGCCCACTTCCGGAGATGGCCAACAGCAGGTCGGGGCGCGATTTGTGCAGCAATGCTGCCGCTCGAATCGCCGTGTCGAACCCCTTCCGGGGGACGAGCCGGCTGATACCGACCACCAGCTCGGCGTCGTCGGCGAGACCGAAGTGGGCCCGCGCTCGGCTGCGTTCGTCGTCGGTGAGCGGGTGGAACCGTTCGGTGTCGACACCAGGCGGCACCACCGTGATCGGCAATTTACGACCTGCTGCGTGTTCGGCCTCGGTCGCCGGGTAGCTACCGGCAGCCACGATGTGTCGGGCGCGGCGCAGCACGTACCCCAGGGCCTGCTTGCTGAACGGAAGGCGACCCGGCACGGTGACTTCGGCCCCGTGGAGAACCACGTCGTACGGCAGCTCCAACGAAGGCCCCACCAGACCCAGCGGCAGCGCAGGGTCGAGCACGATCAGGTCGGCTCCCACCTCGCGCGCCATCGTGTTGATGCGCCGCACCATCCACGGGTGCGGTAGCAGCACCGGCTCACGTGTGCGCTCGATGTGGAACGGCTGTTGCGCATCGAACGCTTCGGCGCCTGCGAAGGGACTGGTGAGGACGGCGAACGACTCGGGGGGAAGGCGACGCCACCATTCCCACAACAGCGATTGGATGCCACCGATCTTGGGCGGGAAGTCGTTGGTGACCAGCAGATGCTTCACCGCGCACCATGAAGTTCGAGTTGAACGTCGGGATCCGGGTCGGAGGCGGGCATGAGATGGTGCAGACCCAACTGTTGGGCAGCCCACACCGCGTGGGCGCGCAGGACCGGGTGGTGGTGCGAAAGGTACTGGGCCAGCACCCGCTGCACCTCCGGATCGGTGCCGTCGCCGATGTTGCCGAGCACGACGAGGGCGTTGCGCCGGATCCACACCGGGTCGCGGTCGGCGAGGTACCAGCGGCCCCAGGTGGCGAGCACGCCCTCGTCGGTGCCCGTCAGCAGAGGGAGCACCGACACGCGAGCCTTCACCTGTATGCCGGGGATCGGCGGTGCGGTGTGACGCTCCCCGAAGCGCACGGTCGGTGGGCACACCTCCTGACAGTCATCGCACCCGTAGATGCGGTCGCCCACGGCGGTGCGCAGGTGGCGCGGGATGATGCCCGGCTTCTGCATCACCCACGCAAGGCAGCGCCCGGCGTCGATCACGCCCGGCTCGATGATGGCACCGGTGGGGCACGCATCGAGGCAGCGCCGACACGAACCGCAACCGTCGGCGACGGGCGAGTCGTTGATGGGTAGGCCGGCAGTGGTGACCACGCAGCCGAGCACGAACCAACTGCCCGCCCCGGGCAGCAACAGATTGGCGTTCTTGCCGAACCACCCGATACCGGCCTCGTAGGCCACCTCCCGGTCGACGATGCTGTTGTCGTCGACGAAGGGCACTGCCTTGAACCCGTCTGCGCGCAAGCGACCAGCCACCGCCCACAGCGCCTCACGCAGCGGCGCGTAGTGATCGATCCAGGCATAGCGGCCCACGCTCGCGGTGGGCCCTTCGAGTGTCGCGGGCTCGGCGAGCAAGTAGGGTCTCGCCGCCACGAAGACCGACCGCGCGTCGCCGACGGCCCGGCCGGGGTCGGTGGAGCGTGCCGGGTTCCTGAACGTGAACTGCATGCCATTGGTTAGCCCGTCGACAAGGCGCCGTTCGATGGCGGCCCGGGCCCGGGTGAGCACTGCGGCGGAGGCGACCCCGGTGTGACTGACCCCGAACGGCTCGGTGAGGCGAACCAGTTCGGCCAGATAGGCCGCATCGGTTGCCGGGAGCAACGGGTCAGCAGGCCTCACGGTGACGAAGCGTAGGCACCAGGCCGGCGGCAGCGAGCAACTGCACCGCTCGCATCTCGTCGGCATCGAACGCGAGCCGGTCGCGCCGCGCTGGTGCGAGCAGGTGGGTGACCACGCAATCGGCGCACACGGCGGTGCCGCACATGACGCAGGTGTCGCAGGAGATGACGAAGTGGGACATGCCCCGCATCATGCCCAAGAGGTCTCACGTAGTTTCCCCGAGTCCCACCTGCCCATCCGAGTCCCACGTGCCCATCCGAGTCCCACGCGGCCATCCGAGTCCCACGTGCCCATCCGAGTCCTACGCCACACCCCCGAGTCCCACGTGG
>JANONE010000095.1:0-4343 GCA_031420675.1 Ilumatobacteraceae bacterium
CAGCGCACAGGTGACATCGCAAGGTCGCTCGGTTTGTCGTCCGCATCGATCCAGGCCTACGCACGAGACGGTCGCATCCCCTACCGCAAGACACCAGGCGACCAGTACCGGTTCGACCTGCAAGAGGTCCGCGAAGTGCTCGGCCTTGCCGGCATCGAAGCTCATGACGATCTCGTCAGTGTGTTCTCCACAGACGCCAAGGTTGTGGTCGATGCCCTGTCTGCCTACCGGAACGACCCGAGTGACGCCGCCTCGCTGCGCCGTGCCCGCATTCGCGCCGTCCGCCCTCGCCGTCCGGCGGCGGCGACCGTGGCAACGCCGGCTGCCGGAGGCGTCGAGCTCGCCGAACTCGTCAAGGCGGGCCACGGTGCCGCCGTTGCGGTTCTGCGACGTGAGCATGTCAGCGCCTGACACTCCACCAGCGACCACCGAACTGGTAGTGGCCGCCCCTGTGGCACTTCACGCCCGAGGAGCCACTGCCGTACAGCATGGCGGTTTCTCACCGCTCGCTCAAGGCGACGCATTGTCGGGCTTGACGCTCGCAGTGGCGGGCGTCGGGTCTGCAGGCGGCGAGACGCTGCCCAAGGCGGTGTGGCCCGCCGCAGTTGGCGACAGTGACGCCTGGGCAGTAGCCGTCGACGCCGAGTCCGGCTGGTACGTGCTGCTCTCGCAAGATTGCGACATCGTCAGCGACGCGGCCGACGAACCAACGGTCGCGATCGCACCACTCGTGCTCGTGAGCGACGACGAATGGGCCGACCTTCACCACAATGGGTACTCGGCCCGCAAAGCGCCATACCCAAGCGACGGCTTCGACCTGCCAGAAGGACTCAAACTCGCCATCGACCTGGCCTGGACCACGTCGGTACTCAAAGGGTCGATCCACACGCCGGCCGTACAAGCCGCTCGACCACTCACCGGGCCCCAGCAACGCGAACTCGGCGAATGGCTCGCCGCCCGAACAGGCCGAGTCCCATTCCCCGACGACGTCGTCCGCCTCGTACTGGACCCGTGCTACGACGTTCGCAAACGCCTCCTGGCGAGCGCCATCAAAGCAGAACATGCCGGCGCGACTGCGAAGCTGGAAGCACGGGCGGTGCTCGCTGCAACCCGCTGGTACGCCCACCTCGATGGTCGCCTCGTCACCGTCCTCGGCGCCCTCACCAGCACCGGATTACATCGCGCCGGGTTCGTCCGCGCCGACGGCAGCATCGATGCCGACAACCTCGCCGCCGGCGTCGAAAAAGTTCAGGCAGAGGTCATCAAACGCATGAACAAAGCCGACGCCCACAGCGGATTCCAGATCAAAATCGTTCTGATCGATCTGGCACGCATGTCAGCCGCAGAGTTCATCCGCTTCGCACTCTTGCTCCGGTAGGACCACCCTGGAGGCCGAGTTGGTCCTCACGCACGAACGCACGCGGCCGCCCTCGAGCCGAGTGGAAAGTCTCCGTGCATGTCCCGAACGTCTGACTCCTGGGCGCAGAGTCTCCATTCGCTCGGGGGATGGGTGCTCGTCGGACTACATAACTGCATGTTGTCAACGGGCCTTTTCGTCGAAGTTGTGGGGAGACACCCTCCAAAGTTGGGGCCTTCCGGCATGAATGTGGGTGACGCGCCGGTTTGAGCTTGGAGTTGTCCTTGTTGGTCACCGGTGTTGGTGTTGGCGGCGCGGCTGCTGATCGGTACCCGTTTCTTGTCAGCGGCCACCAGAACCCGCCCACTGGCGGCCAACAGATTCGTCGTTGTGACGAACCCTCAGCGTGCTGGATTTCGAGGTCCGCCTTCCGCGGCGCTGTCACGTATCCCGCGTTGGGCACACGCACAGAAGCGCCGATCGGGGCGCTGCGAATGCCACACGCGGACCGGAGTTATGCGCCGATGCTCTGGGCGGCTCTCGACGGTGCCCGACTCGCCGGCCCCGCCGGTACCCGAGTGGTCAGTGGTCAGACACGTCCGTGACTTCCGGGGAGGTTGCCAGAGACTCGGGTGCGTGGCACAATCGTGACCATGACGACTGACTCGTTGCGGAACGTGAAGGACCGGTTCTCCGAATTCGTCGACCGCGTCGATCGTGAGCACGAGCGCATCGTTGTCACCCGGAACGGTCGACCGGCCGCCGTTCTGATCAGCCCGGATGATCTTGACAGTCTCGAGGAGACCCTCGAACTGCTCGGTGACCACGCCGCGATCAAGGAACTCGTCGAGGCTCAAGCTGCTGTCGCCGCTGGCGATGTGGTCCGTGGCGTCGAGGCCGTCCGAGCGTTGCGCACATCGCCGACCCCATGACCGAAGCCAGCTACGAGCTCGTCGTTGCTCGTCCAGCGGCGCGCGCGATCGCTGAGACGCTGCCCGAGGCGGTCAGTGCTGCCGTCATCGACTTCATCACCGGATCACTGATCGAGAATCCCCGTCGCATCGGCCGAGAGCTGCGCAACGAACTCGCTGGAATCCACAGCGCGCGCCGAGGGAGCTACCGCATCCTGTATCGGATCGACGAGAACGAGCGAACAGTGACAGTGCTCCGTGTCGACCACCGCGGCGACGTCTACCGAACGCCGTGACACCCCGCCGAACGAAGGATCGGCTACATCGGGCGAACGGCTGGTGCGCCAGATGCGCCGTTCTGATCGGCCGAGGTGAGGCGAGCCCGCCGTCGTTCTGCGCTGCGCGTTCGGTGCGGCATACCGGCACATTGCGGGCAGTGTCCCATTCCGAGCCGTCATGGGGATACCCATGAGGCCCGACGGGCGCGGCCGTCCAACTCGTCGTACGCGTCTGCGCGGGGCGGCGGAGTCTCGGGAGCGTTTGCGTGTCTCCTGCGCTTGCGAGGTCGCCGATCACGTGGCACCCGGCTCAGCCGTACTGCGCTACCAGCGCGCCGCCGATCGAGGCGAGGTGGTCGCGCACCCCCTGCGGGCCAGTGACTTCGAGCCATTCGATGAGCCCGGCAAGTTCGCCTGCGAGGGCGTACTCGTTGTGGCCCCGGATCACGATCTCGATCCGGCCGTCGGGCGTGGAACCACCAACTTCGAGGCGGCCTCCGAGGACCATCCGCAGCAGGCCGATCCCGTCGGGAGCGCACACGGCCTGGGTCTCGAGCGGTGTGCGCTTCCGGTCGACCTCGTCGGCGATCTCGCGCCAACTCGCGGCCAGGTCGAACCCCTCGGGTCGTTGCGCAAGCTCGTCGGTCAACTGGACCGACGAGACACGGTCGATCCGGAACGTCCGTCGACCGGCATCAGTATTGGAGACCAGGTACCACGTCGGACCCTTGGCGACGATACCCAGTGGGTGGACGGTCCGCTCGGTCTCGGAGCCCTCGCGGTCGACGTAGCCGAGCCGCACCTGGACGCCGCGGATCACTGCCTCTTGGATTTCGTCGAGAAGCCGGGGTGGTCGGTGCTTGACCTGGCTCGATCCCCAGTGTCGGGGGTCTACGACTACTGATGTCGCTGCTGCCTCGGCCTGTTCCCGGAAGGGTTCGGGCAGGGCGCGGACGAGCTTGCGCAGCGCGGCCTTCACGGCCGGGGTTGCGGTCGAGGCCGGTCCTGCTACCAGGAACAGGGCGCGGGCCTCGCTCGCGGTCAGGCCTGAGAGGTCGATGCGAGCGCCGCCCAACAGGCGCCACCCGCCTCCTCGGCCTTGCATGGAGTACACGGGCACCCCGGCCATGGCCAGCGCGTCGAGGTCGCGGCGCGCAGTGCGCTCGGAGACCTCCAACTCCAGAGCGACCTCCGCCGCTGTCACCTGCTCGCGCCGCTGCAGCAGCAGAAGGACGGCCACAAGACGGTCAGCTCGCACCCGACGATTCTTCCACATCAAACCGGTCATGACCTGACCGGTTTGAGTCGCACGATGGCAGCATGACCACATCCACCAGCTCAACCACGCACCGTTTCATTGACCCCCGGCCAATCCTCGACCGTGCCATCGCCACTGGCGGGGCCGTAATCGCCGGCGTCGGACCCGACCAGCTCACCGCCCCGACGCCGTGCCCCGAGATGGACGTGCGCGCGATGCTCAGCCACCTCGTCGGCGTACTCGACCGCATCGCCGCGCTCGGCAACGACGAAGATCCCTTCTCCGTGATCGAGACCCACGCGCCCGACGACGACTGGTCCGACGCGTGGGCAAAGTCGGGCACGCACGCCGCAGATGCGTGGCGCGACGACGCCGTGCTCGAACGACCCATGGCACTTCCGTGGATCCAGGGGAGCGGCGCGGAAGTGCTGACGTCCTACTTCTCCGAGCTGACCGTCCACACGTGGGACCTCGCGGCGGCGACCGGTCAGCAGCCGCACTGGGACGACACAGTCGTCACCGCAGCACTGGAGGCGCGA
>JANONE010000096.1:0-4119 GCA_031420675.1 Ilumatobacteraceae bacterium
GTGGCGTCCCGCTACGGACAGGCCTGCACCACCGAACTCGAATTCCTACGCGAGGTGCTCCCCGAAGCAGAGATCGAACGGGGCGCACACAAAGCAGCCGGCGCCTACGTCTGCGGGTATCTACTCCGACCACGCGCCGACAAGCCTCCGGCGGAAGAGCCCGACGAGACACCATCTACCAGGGATAACGCGCGTGCGGGCGCCGACTGATCAGGCTGCAGTTGTCCGTGGCAGACAAGAAGCGCATCTCTGAGACAGCTGGGCTTCCCGCACCAGAAAACCAACGAGTACTCCACGGCCCGCTACTCGGGCCGCAACCAGAACATGTTGACCGGCGTGCCCTACTCGGTCCTCGTGACCGACGACTTCACCCCCACCGCGGGCGATCGGACTTTGTTCGCCGGCAGCACCAGCCTGCAGGCGAAGACCGGAAACCTCAGTCTCGAATTGGCCTGAGGTGGAACGGCCCACCTAGTCTTTCGCCGAAGTTTGGGAAGGGATTGACATGACCACCATCACCGCTGTCACACCACCACGCCGCGTGCGCACGTTGGCTGATCTCTTCCCTGGTGCGCGAACCCGCGACATCGTTCTGATCATTGGATTTGCCTTGGTGACGGCCGTCGCGGCGCAGGTCTCGATCCCGCTCGGATTCACGCCGGTCCCGCTCACGGGTCAAACGTTCGCCGTCTTGCTCACGGGAGGAGTGCTCGGTGCTCGTCGTGGCGCGCTCGCACAACTGCTCTACGTCGCGCTCGGCGCGACTGGCTTGCCCTTCTACGCAGAAGGCGAAGGCGGATGGAACGCCGCGACCGGCTCCACCGCCGGCTATCTCGTTGGATTCGTGATCGCCGCATTGATCGTCGGGATGCTCGCTGAACGGGCACAGGACCGACGGATCTTGACCGCGGCACCGGCGTTCCTTGCCGGTTCCGTCGCGATTTACACGACGGGCGCGCTCTGGCTGGCTCACGACCTCGGGGTGCCACTGACAGCGGGTGTCGGGGAACCGAGTGCGATCGCGTACGGAGTTGCTCCGTTCGTTGTCGGCGACCTGATCAAGGCGATGCTCGCTGGGGTACTGCTCCCTACTGCATGGACAGCCGTCACCCGATTCTCCGAGAGGCGACCGTAGCTGACGTAGCCTCGATCCGGCGGGCAGCCGATCTCCTCCCGCATCCCGGAACCTCAGAAGCCCGGAAACGTAGGAAGCAAGCGGGGTGCAACCGCGGATGGGCCTACTCAACCACCCACGGATCAGTCACAAGAGCTGGAGTGCCGTCAAGCTACGACCTCGCTACGCGGCCCGAAGCCAGTCGACGTCGCGATCATCAACCCGTACGTCAGCGAGCAAACACGTGAAGTGATTGCCGCCCGCGGTGTCAGCTACATCGACAGCACCGGCAACATGCGACTGCGATCCGACAAGCCGGCGTTGTACATCCTCACCAACGGCGCCGACAAGGACCGCTGGCCCGACGACTGGGACCTACTCCACACCATCACTCCACCATGAAACGCGAAGCACCTTCAAAGGGGCGGCGAAGGGTGGTCGACGCCGACGATCTGCGAACCGCAGAAGAAGCGAAAGACCTCCTTCGCACCGTGGCAGCCAATGCCGCTGAGACCCCAGAAGCTCTGGGTCGACTGGGCCGCGAGGTCGAGGACGCTGGTGCCGTTGATCTTCACTTCGCCGAAGTTCATCTCGCAACCAACGGCCATCGCGGTGTCGAGGTCCGCGCCGAAGACGTATCCAGCTAGCCCGTAGGGCGTGTCGTTGGCCAGGTTGACGGCCTCCATTGCGTCGTTCACGGGATGGATGGTGAGCACGGGACCGAAGAGCTCGTCAACGCAGCGGGTCGGAGCGACGCCCAGGACCAGGCGGGGCATCCAGAACCAGCCACCGAGGTCGGGGGCCTCACCGATGATGCGGATCTCACCACAGTCATGGGTGAGGCCGGCGAGTTGGCTGTCGAGGTGATTGCGATGGGTCTCGTGCGACAGCGGGCCCATCTCGGCGCTCTCGTCGAGGGCGGCACCGGTCCGGACCTTTGAGCGCGCTGATGACCGACGGGCTCGCGTGGGCGGAGTCGGGTCCGGCGGGCCTGGTGAAGCTGCCGTCGAAGTCAGCGATCTTCCAGGCCCGAGATCGCCTGGGTGCCGAGCCGTTGAAGGGATTGTTCGATCGGGTTGCGCGACCGTTGGCCACTGAGCTGACGCCAGGGTCGTGGCTGGCTGGCTGGCGCGTCAGCTTGAACTCGACGACGACGCGACCGCGACCGGGACCGAGCAACCCGGAACCGAGGCGACCGAGAACGGTGCGGATCAACCGGCCGTCGCCGATGACGGTGGCAGTGACGGTGACGTCGAGACGGTGGCCGACGCCACCAACGATGACGGTGTCGGGCAGACCGTCGTCGGGTTCGAACCGCCGGTGATCCTGCCGGTCAGGGTCCGGGGGCGTTATATGGGTCTGGCGTTGTACTATCCGGCGTTGGCCGCGTTGGGACTGGTCGACGTCGCCCGGTCGGTGTTCGGTCTGCCGCGCTCGGAACGGTTCGGGGTGCGGGCGGTGACCCTGACGTTGTTGTTCATGACGTTGCTGTCCAAGCCGCCGGTGGAGTCGGCCAAGCATCTGCGCCGGGCGGCGTTCGGGGCGGTGGTCGGTTCGGGGCGGGCGCCGGCGGTCAAGACGTTGCGCCGCAAGTTGGCCGAGCTCGTCGCCCAGAACCGGGCGGGCGAGTTCGGCACCCGCCTCGCCCGACGGTGGGTGGACTCGGCGATGGTGGCCACCGGCTACCTCTATATCGACGGCCACATGCAGCAATACACCGGGAAGCGGCGACTGGAGAAGGTGTGGAACTCGCAGCGGCGGATGCCGCTGCCGGGAGTGCACACCTACCACGTCGGTGACGGGCAGGGCCGTCCGCTGCTGTTCTTGACCGAGCAGCTCTCGACCAACCTGGCCAAGGCGATGCCGCCCATCGTCGCTGCGATCCGCGACGTGGTCGGCGAGCGCCCATTCACCGTCGTGTTCGACCGCGGTGGTTACGACGGCAAGCTGTTCGCCTGGTTCGGCGAGCAACAGATCGGGTTCATCACCTACCAGCGCGGCAACCCGAACCTGCCCGCGGAGGTCTTCCGGCGCCGCGAGGCCCGCTTCGAGGGTCGCCGGGTCCGGTTCCAGGTCGCGGAAGACACCGCGAAAGTCGGTGGCCGCGGACCGTGGCGGCGGATCGTGGTCCGCACCGCCGACGGTCACCAGACACCGATCCTGACCAACCTCGGCGCCGACTCCCGCGTCCCGAACCCTGAACGCAAACGCCTCGACCGCGAGATCGCCGCCCGCCGCCAGGAACTGGCCGTCCTCAAAGCGTCACTCGGCGACGTCCTGCTCGACGAACCCAAGACCGCCAGCCGCAGCGCCCACGGCCTCAAGATCGCGCAGCGCGGTGCCGTGCGCCGGCTGCGAACACTCGAACACGACATCGCCGCGCTCGTCGCTGCCCGCAAGCCGCTGCCCACACACGTCACCATCACCGAGTCCGCCACGACCCGCGAAGTGATCCGCCTCGAACACAAAGCGATCGTCGACCGGATCAAGATCAGCGCCTACAACGCCGAGGAATGGCTCCTCGACCGTCTCGTCAACCACTACCCCAACCGCAACGACGTACGCGACCTGTTGCGTTCCTTCGCCGAGCTCACCGGCGAGATCGACACCACCAACCACGGTGTGATCGTCACCCTCGACCCACCCGACACACCGACCCACCAACGCGCCCTACAAGGACTCATCGACGACCTCAACACCATCGGCGCCACCTACCCCGGCACCGACATACCCGTCACCTACCGGGTCGCGATGCACCACTCACAGGCCACAACGTGAACCCCGATGTCCAGAGGTCTGAACTTACGATTCGCGTCGTGCGGTCCCGGTGCCAGTAGCTCCTTGGGTTAGCCCTGCACATGGTGATCCGAGCCCGCGTCGGCGACGGAACCGAGTTCTACCGCCTCCACACCGCCTGAGCCCGAAGTGCAGGGCAAGGGATCGTCGGCAGGGAGCCAGGCGAGTGTGCAGGCGCCCCAAGGAGTCTGGCGCACGTCGTAGATGGC
>JANONE010000097.1:0-3804 GCA_031420675.1 Ilumatobacteraceae bacterium
GCGTTGCCGGCTGGCCGTTCGTCGACATCGTCGATCGCACCGACGAGGAACCGTGGAAGCGATCGCTGGTGAGCTCGCAGCTGATCGCTCACCTGCGCGAGGCGGGCAAGCGTGTGGTCTGCGTGCTCAACACGGTCGGCCGCGCGCGGGGGTTGGCGTGTCGGGCCTGCCGCTCGCTGCAGCGCTGCGAGCGCTGCGACGCGGCCGTCGCGCAGCGCGACGACGGGCTGCTCGCTTGTGGTCGTTGCGGCACCACCCGCCCGCTGGTCTGCCAGCACTGCGGTTCGAGTGCGATGGCGCTGGTCAAGCCAGGTGTCACCCGCCTGCGCGAGGAGCTGGAGGCGGCCGCCAACCGTCCGGTGGTGTCGGTGACGGGTGCGACCGACGAGCTCCCTGCCGGCGACGTGTACGTGGGTACCGAAGCCGTCCTGCATCGGGTGCGTGGTGTGGATGTGGTGGCCTTCCTCGACTTCGACGCCGAGCTGCTGGCACCCCGGTACCGGGCAGCGGAGCAGGCGCTGGCGCTGCTGGTGCGGGCGGGCCGGCTGGTGGGCCCCAGGAGCGCCGGCGGCAGCGTGCTGGTGCAGACGTTCGTGCCGCACCATGAAGTGCTGCAGGCCGCGCGCTTCGCCGACCCTGGTCGGGTGGCGGAGAGCGAACTGACCCGCCGCCGGCTGCTCGGTCTGCCGCCGTTCCGGGCGCTGGCAGTGGTGGAGGGCGCCGATGCCGAAGCGTTCGCGACCGCGACCGGCCTGGAGTGTGCACCGACGGCCAAGGGTGTGCTGCTGCGCGCCGACACGTGGGAGCGGCTGGGTCGGGCGTTGGCCGGGACACCACGCCCCAAGGGCTCGCGCCTGCGCGTGGAGGTTGACCCGCCGCGTCAGTGAGTGGCGTGCAGGATGCGGTAGCCGGCCGACGAAGCCAGGCGGGTGGTGGGGTAGCCCTCGGCGACGAGCCAGGCATGCAGCGAGTCGCTCCCGAGGTGCTTGTGCACCACCAGCACCGCCTCGCCGCTGCCGTTTGTTGCCGGCGCCAAGCGGGAGAGCCAGCGCAACAACATCGCGTGCAGCGCAGGCTTGCCGATTCGGATCGCCGGGTTGCTCCAGATCGTGCGGAACCCGATGTCGGCGGGCACGTCGTCGGGTGCGCACACGGCCACGTTGGTGATGCCGTTACGGGCGGCGTTGGCGCGGCACAGGTCGCGAGCGCGGTCGTTGACATCTATCGCCCACACGATTGCGGCCGGCGAGCGGCGAGCCATCGTGAGCGCGATCGCCCCTGTCCCGCAGCCGATGTCGAGGAGGTTGCCCGACGCAGCCGGGGCCGGTGCCGCGAGCAGGAGCAGCTTGGTTCCGACATCGATGCGGTTGTAGCCGAACACGCCACGGTCGGTGGTGAGCGATAGCTGCACGTCGGGGAGCAGCAGCTGCACGTCGCGTGGCGACGACCCGGTAGTGGGCTCCTCGTCGAAGTAGTGCGAAGCGGGCGCCGTCATGGATCGCTAGCCTTGCAGCTCATGGCGCACGCGATCCGCACCTATGGCGACCCGGTGTTGAAGTCGCAGGCTTCGGCCATCACCGAGATCACCGGCAAGGTGGCGCGCCTCGTCGACGACATGTTCGACACGTTGTACGACAGCGACTCCGGAATCGCGCTGGCGGCGCCGCAGATCGGGGTGCAGAAGCAGATCGTGGTCTGGGACATCGACGATCAGCCGATGGCAATCATCAACCCGGTCGTGGTCGAGAGCGACGGTGAGTGGGTGTACAGCGAGGGCTGCCTCAGCATCCCCGAGCTGTACGTCGACATCCTGCGCCCGAACCAGGTGCTGGTCCGCGGCCTCGACCTTGACGGCAACGAGGTCGAGATCGAAGCCAGTGAGCTGATGGGTCGCATGTTCCAGCACGAGATCGATCACCTCAACGGCGTCTTGATGTTCGATCGCATGACGCCCGAGCAGCGCAAGGGTGCGATGGCCGAGTATCGCAAGCTGCAAGAGGCGCCGGCTGCGGCCGCGCCGCGCCGCCGGTTGCGACTGTCTTGAGCCGCGCGTGAGGCTGGCCTACTTCGGTACGCCTGCTATGGCGGTACCCCCGCTGCGGGCCCTGGTCGCGGCCGGGCACGAAATGGCGCTTGTCGTCTCACGGGCCGACAAGCGTCGCGGCCGCGGGGGCGAGCCCAGCCCCAGCCCGGTGAAGGCTGCCGCCATCGAACTCGGGCTACCGGTCAGCCATACTGTCGACGATGTGCTCGGCCAGGGCATCGAACTGGGCGTGGTGGTTGCGTTCGGGCAGCTGATCGAACCGCACGTGCTGGCGCCGTACCCGCAGGGGGTGCCGATGGTCAACCTGCACTTCTCGCTGCTGCCTCGTTGGCGAGGGGCGGCGCCTGTGGAGCGGGCGCTGCTCGCCGGCGACACCGAGACGGGCGTGTGCCTGATGCAGTTGGAGGTAGGCCTCGACACCGGACCGATCTACGACACGGTGCGCGTGCCGATCTCGCCGACCATCACGGCCGACGAACTGCGCCGCGAACTGGTGGCCGCCGGCACCGAGCAACTCGTCCGCTGCCTCGCGGCGCCGCTCGCCATCCCGGTGCCGCAGCAGGGCCAGCCGGTGTACGCCGCCAGGATCCGGCCGGAGGAACTGCGCATCGACTGGTCGCAACCACCTGTGCAGATCGATCGCGTGGTACGACTCGGCGGGGCGTGGACCGTGTTCCGCGGGCGGCGAATGAAGGTGCTCGCAGCAGCGTTGGACGACGACGGCCAAGCGATGTTGGAGCGCCCGGTTCCCGGTCTCCGACTCCTCACCGTGCAGCCGGAGGGCAAGGCGCCGATGTCGTTCGCCGACTTCGCCCGCGGCGCCCGCCCCGAGGCCGGTGAGACGTTCGGATGAACCAGTCTGCACGGATGGTTGCGTTTCGCTGCCTGCAGCGCATCGACCACCAAGGCGCCTACGCCAACCTCGTCACGGCGGCCGAATTGCAGCGCAGCAAGCTGCCCGAACGCGACCGCAAGTTCGTCACCGAACTCGTCTACGGCACCACCCGCATGCGTCGGGCCTGCGACGCGTTGGTGGACCGATTCGTCTCCAGCACGCCTTCGCCTGAGGTGCGCACCGTGCTTCGCCTGGGCGCGTACCAGCTGCACTTCGCGGGTGTTGCGGCACACGCAGCCGTGGGCGAGACGGTGGAGCTCGCCCCCAAACGTGCGCGTGGCTTCGTCAACGCCGTCCTTCGTCGGGTGGCGAGCACGCCGATGACCTGGCCGTCCGATGCCGTTCGGCTGAGCTACCCCGACTGGATCTTGCAGGTGCTCATGGAAGAGCTCGGTCACGACGAGGCGGTGGCCGCGCTGACGGTCATGAACGACGCCCCCTCGGTCACCGAACGCGACGATGGCTACATACAGGACCTCGGCTCGCAGTGGGTGGGCGCAGCTGTCCCCGCCCGCGCCGGCCAACTCGTGCTCGACGTGTGCGCCGCGCCCGGCGGGAAGTCCACCGGCATCGCGACCACCGGCGCGACGGTGATCGCCGCCGACCTGCGGCTGCCCCGCGTGGGCCTCATCACCGGCAACGCCGCCCGCCTGGGGACGCAAGACGTGCTGGCGCTGGCAGCCGATGCCACATGCCCCGCCGTTCCCGACGACCACCTTCGACCATGTGCTGATCGATGCGCCGTGCAGCGGCCTGGGCACCTTGCGCCGGCGGGCGGACGCACGCTGGCGGATCCAGCCTGGCGATGTCACCGATCTGGTGGCACTGCAGCAGCGCATCATCGATGCCACCGCGCCACTCGTCG
>JANONE010000098.1:0-1880 GCA_031420675.1 Ilumatobacteraceae bacterium
GTCTCCGGCGCAGGAACGTCTGCTGCGCTCTTACTGCGGTGCTGCACGGTTCTCGTACAACTGGGCGATCGGTGCAGTGACCGGCAACTTGAAGGCCCGTGGTGAGGAACGCGCAGCCGGTGTCGCCGAGGAGTCATTGACGTCATCGCTGTCTTGGTCGGCGTATTCGATGCGCAAACAGTTCAACGCCGTCAAAGCGACGGTTGCACCGTGGACGGGTGAGGTTGCCAAACACTGCTTCGATACCGGTGTGACGCAGGCTGCGGCAGCATTGAAGAACTGGTCAGACTCCAAGTCGGGTGTCCGGGCCGGGAAGCGCGTCGGGTTCCCGTCGTTCAAGTCTCGTCACACAGCCAAGTTGTCGGTGTCGTTTGTCGAGTTGAACCATCAACTGTCATGGCTCGACGATTCGAGGCATGCCGTCCGCCTGATGCTCCCGCAGACGTTGGTCCAGTCGAAGGATCCGCACACCCGCCGGGTCGCCAAACAGCTGGTGTGGTTGCACACCGTCGAGTCAACCCGGCGGCTGTACCGGCTCGTCGAGGAGGGCCGCGCGACGATTCAGAAGGTCACGATCTCCTACACGGGTGGCCGCTGGCAGGCCGCGTTCCAGGTCCGCTACCAGTACGAGGCACGCCCGGTGAAACCGCCGCGCACCAGCCTCGGTGGCACGGTCGGCGTGGACGTCGGCGTCAGCCACCTGGCGACCCTGTCGCGTCCGATCCCGGGCTTCACGGACGAGAACGGCCATGTTGTCAACCCCCGACCGCTCGTCGCCCGACTCAAACGGCTACAGGATCTCGATCGTCGCCTGGCCCGCTGCCAGAAGTTCTCCAACAACCGTGCCAAGCTCAAGCAGAAGCGGGCCCGACTGCACGGGCGGATTGCCGCGACCCGTAAGGCGGCACACCACCGTCTTGCTGACGAGCTCGCCGCCCGCTTCGACCTGGTCGGTGTCGAGGATTTGAACGTGGCGGGGATGACCCACAACCGTCCGTTGGCACGTGCGCTCGCCGACGCAGGCCTCGGCCAGTTGCGGACGTTCATCACCACCGAATGCACCGACCGTGACACCGTTGTGGTGGTGGTCGGAAGGTTCTACTCGTCGTCGAAGACATGTTCAGGTTGTGGGTCAGTGAAAGCCAAACTGCCCCTCAACATCCGAACGTTCGACTGCGGCCACTGCGCCATGTCCCTCGACCGGGACGTGAACGCGGCACACAACATCGCTCGTGAAGCCACGAGGCTCCACGAGCACCAACAGCAACAACATGTCGCCGGGTTACGACCGGAGACTCGAAACGCTGACCCGAGGCCACACAAGACCAGACGTGCTACGGCACGCGCGGCAGTGGCTGCCTGAAGGCAGAACCAGGCGGCTGATCGACCACGACGTGTGGCGAACAGTGCTCAGACTTGGACGGGACGTCGGCAACGATGTCCGGAACGACAGCAGACGAGTGCGGGACTATCCCCCATTCATCTCATCTTGCTGCCGAACCTAGCGAACGCCGACGAGATCGACGACGAAGACGAGGGTCTCGCCGCCCTTGATCGCGCCACCGGCACCACGGCTGCCGTAGCCGAGATCCGGGGGAATGGTGAGCGTGCGGCGCCCACCGACCCTCATGCCCTTGACGCCGCGATCCCAGCCCTCGATCACCTCGCGCGCGCCGAGCCGGAAGTCGAACGTGTCGCCACGATTCCAGCTGGCATCGAACTCGCGACCGTTGCTCCAGGCGACGCCCACGTAGTGCACGATGACCCGCTTGCCGATCGTGGCTTCGTCGCCATCACCGACGATCTCGTCCTCGATGAGCAGTTCGGCGGGCGGCTCGCCCTCGGGAATGGTGATGACAGGTTTCTCCGGCATGACGGGC
>JANONE010000099.1:0-3013 GCA_031420675.1 Ilumatobacteraceae bacterium
CTTGCAACCGAGGAAGTGGGCGCGGGTGTTCAGCGCGAACGTACGGTCCCAGGCCTCGGCGCTGGTACCCGACAACCACGCAGGGCCGCCCATGCCGACGTTCACCAGCAGCCCGTCGAGCCCGCCGAGCACGGCCTTGGCGGCGTCGAACAGCTCGGTCATCGACGTTTCATCGGTGGCATCGACGGTGAACGCCCACGCCGAACCCCCGGCGGCGATGATCTGCGACGCGGTGTCTTCCGCGCGATCCAGGTGGAGGTCGGCGCAGGCGACGGTTGCGCCTTCAGCGGCCATTCGTAAGCAGGCGGCGCGGCCATTGCCGATCGTCACCTCGTCGGCCGGTAGCCCATAGGTCTCCTGCCCGGCACCGATGACCAACACCCGCCGGCCGGCCATTCGCCCGCTCCCCACGCCCTTGTCCTGCGTACCCATCGCAACCCCCCTCGTCGCCGTTGTTCATAGCAGTTCGCGACACCGGCGCGTTTGAACCTGCACTTTCCGGGGTACGGGAGGGCATGCTGCTTGCATCAGGTGTCTACATCGGTGGCGGCTTTCTGGGCCTTCTTCTGCTCATCGTCATCGTGGTCCTTCTCCTGCGGTGACCACTGGCTGAGCATGGATCAACACACGGCTGACCGGCCGCACCGCCGTTGGGGTCCGCGCGTGCCGATCGCGCCTACCCATGCACCGGGCTGGAAGGATCGCCAGTGGAGCAGCCGCGTGCTGCACCGCGTCGGCGAGGTGGTCACGCACTCCTCGGCGGGGTTTGCGGCGTCCGCGCTCGTGGTCGCATGGGCGATCGTCGGCTTTGCGACCGCCTTCCCGCAATGGTGGGAAACCGTGCTCTACAGCGTCACCGCGTCGGTGACCTTCCTGATGGTGTTCGTCATCCAACACACCCAGGCGCGTCAGACAGCGGCGACCCAGCTCAAGCTGGACGAGCTCATCCGCGCTTCTATGAGGGCCGACGATGGCCTGATCGCCGTCGAGGAGGCTCCTGCGGCACACCTGCAGGCGCTGACCGAGCTCACGCTCGCCGAGCGGGACTGGACGTGACCGGGGCCCCCTCGCGCTTTGCGAGGGTCGAGCGATGCCAGGCTCGGTCGGTGAAGGCGTTCAACTGGCTGTTCCGCAACCGGCAGACCGGCAAGATCACCATCGCCCAGTTCCCCAACCTGCCGCTGTCGATCACATTCGCGGCAATTGTGGTCCAGCGCGCGACGGGTAACGGCAGCGTGCTCGACACAGTCGCCGACCGCACGACCGGGATTGCGCTCGGATGGTGGGGCATCGACGAGATTGCACGCGGCGTGAACCCGTGGCGACGCATCCTTGGCATGGCCGGCGTGGCGTTCGCCGCCTTCCGGCTCGCCCACTCGCTCTAGCTACCACCAAGGACGTCGGGTCGGTCTTGGTGACCGTCAAGACTTCGTCCAGAATCGCCGTCTCCCCTCAAGTACCTCGGCTTTCGCGCCGATCGCGTCGGTGGTGATACGGAGAGTGAGGAGCCAAACCTGGTGGCGCTCCCCGACGTGTCCCCGCTGTGGGCGTACGAACCTGGAGGAAACCATGCAACGCAAAAAGTTGATGACAGGCCTGGTCGCAAGTACGGCCGTGCTGCTGTTCGGTATGGGTGCCACTGTTGCGCACGCCGCACCAGCCGCACCGGCGATACCTACGATCACGTCGCTGCCCCTTTTCGGCGTGCAGCTGACCGTGGAGGTGGCGACCGGCCCCGGCGGCACCCTGTCCAGCGTGTCCGTCAACCCGGCGGACGGGCTGACCGCTTCCAAGGTGAAGCCCAACAAGGTCGTGTTCGTCAACGAAGAGGGCACCGCCAAAGTGATCGTGAGCGGCCGCGACGGCCGCCAGCGCGTGCAGGTGAAGGCTGGCGGGCTCGCTGACGTGAGGGGTCCCGGCGGATGGTCGGGCGACGTGTTCAACACGGGCGTGGCAACCACTGTCACGTTCACGATCGGCGCCACAGCTGACGGCGGCCCGGACATCACCGGTGTGAGTTCCTCCGACCTCACCGCTGTGATCGGCGCCACTGAGTACAAGAACGATGACGACGATGACGAATTCGATCAGGTGGCCGCAGTGAAGATCACCTTCACCAGTGGCGGCCAGAGCCGTTCACTGGCCATCCGGGCCGAGGTCAGCAGCGACGACGACGATGGCGACACGCACGCCAAGGTCAGTGTTGGCCTGGGCAAGTTGCGCGGTGTCGTCCAGTCGGTCGCTGATGCAATCGGAGCCAAGGTGTGGACCGGGCTGCTGTGCGATGGCACACAGGCCACCATCAACTACACCGTCAACGCCGACGGTTCGATCTCCGCAGTGACGGCCACTCCCGCGCCCGCCAGCCTCGAGAACGAGGGCGGCAAGGTGAATGTGCGCTTCTCCGACAGCGAGCGGGTCAAGATCCGGGCGCACATGGAGGACGACGGCATCAAGGTCACCGTCAAGGAGAAGATCCGCTGCCGCGATGCAGCCGACCCGACGGTGAACACGCCGATCGACACCAAGACCGTCGAGGACCACGATGAGGACCACGATGAGGACGGCGACGCTGGCGGTAGCAGCGATGGCGAGAGCGGCGACGGCAAGGACAACGGCTGAGCCGATGATTGCAACAACGGCACGGGTGCGGCTCCTCGCAAGAGGGGTCGCACTCGCCGCGTTCGTGCTCTTCGCATCTGCGTGCAGCACCGACGCGACGACAACTCAGTCCACGATGCCCGTGCTGACGGCTACCTCCTCGGTGACTGCCACCACGCCCGCAACGACGGTCGCAGCCAACGCCCCGGAAGGGACGATCGACCCGGCCGGCGGGTTGCAGCAGGCCCTCGCCGCGCTCTCCACCGGCTACCACTTCTCATCGGTGGTCTTGGTCAACGGCACGCAGTCGCTGGCGGCCGACGGCGATCGCGTGGGCGACGCGAGTCGCCTCGTGCTCACCGGCGATGGCGGGACGGTCGCATACATCATCACCCCCGAGGGCAGCTACGCA
>JANONE010000100.1:0-10286 GCA_031420675.1 Ilumatobacteraceae bacterium
CGGCCGGGTTCCTTTCGGGGCCCGGCCACTGTCGCGTACGGCTCTCGGTGATCCAGGCTGCGATGCCAAGCTGTGGTCCGTCTGAGCGAGAGGCGTGGCGAGATGCGAGTGCATGTGGTGAGCGAGGGGCACGGTGACCCACCGATCGTGTTCCTCCATGGTTTGGGTGCATCGGCCGCCACGTGGGCCGACTGCATGATGCTGTTGCGAGAGCACCACCTGACGGTGGCGATCGATCTGCTCGGCCACGGCAGTTCGCCGGTGCCCGACGATCCGAACGAGTACACCCGCGACTTGGCGCTGACCGACATCGACGAGGTGCTCGCCGGACTCGACGAACCGGCAGTGCTGGTGGGGCATTCACTCGGCGGCTACCTCGCACTGGCCCACGCCGCGACCCGGCCCGGCGTGGCCCGCGCGATCGTGGTGATCAACACCGGGCCTGGGTTCCGCGACCCCGAGAAGCGCGAAGCCTGGAACGAGCGCTCGCGTCGCAACGCCCACCGCTTCGGTGTGCCCGCGCAGGCCGCAAACCTGAACCTGCAAGAGGACTCGGTGGTGATGGATCGGCTGGCAGAGATCGCCACCCCCACGCTGGTGCTCGCCGGCTCGGCCGACCGGCCCGAATACACCTCCTCGGGCCAGTACCTGGAACGCAAGATGCCGTCCGCGCGGCTGCACGTGATCGAGGGCGGCGAGCACTCGATGCACGAGACCACTCACGCCGGCGAGGTCGTCGGCGCAATTCGCGATTTCATCGCGGCGCTGCCACCCAGCTGAGCAAGGCCGAGCTCCGTCGAGCCGCAAGAACCCGACGTCTGTAGGGTTCGGGCGCCGCCGATCGCCCAGGAGCACGCCATGACCGCCGAACTTCCCGCCGACCTTCCAACGACGATGCGACAGATTCGCTCGCTGGTCACCAGCGATGGTCGGCTGGAGCTGTCGGTGGCGACGGTCGACATGCCCGTGCCTGCGCCCCACGAAGTGCTCGTGCACGTCGAGGCCGCCCCGATCAACCCCTCCGACCTCGGGCTGCTGCTCGCCATGGCCGACGTCTCGCAGGCGACGTCCACCGGGATGGGCGACGACACCGTGATCACCGCACCGATCTCGGCTGCGGTCATGAAGGGACTGGCCGCACGCGTCGGTGAATCGATGCCCGTCGGCAACGAGGGCGCCGGCATCGTGGTCGCCGCCGGCTCGTCCGACGAGGCGCAGGCCCTGCTCGGTCGCATGGTCGGCTTCGTCGGCGGGGCAAGTTACGGCGAGTACCGGGCCGCCGCCGCATTCATGTGCCTGGCCCTGCCCGACGGAACCACCGCCGCGCAGGGTGCGTCGTGCTTCGTGAATCCGCTCACCGCGCTGGGCATGGTGGAGACGATGCGAATGGAAGGCCACACCGCCCTCGTGCACACGGCGGCGGCCTCGAACCTGGGCCAGATGCTGAACCGCATCTGCATCGCCGACGGTGTGCAACTGGTGAACATCGTCCGGCGGCCCGAACAGGCGGCGATCCTGCGCGACCTCGGCGCCGAACACGTCGTCGATTCCAGCGCGCCCACGTTCCTCGACGACCTCACCCAGGCGCTCATGGACACGGGCGCGACCATCGCCTTCGACGCCATCGGCGGCGGCACGCTGGCCGGCCAGATCCTGGGCTGCATGGAGGCCGCTGCCAACGCCAAGGCCGCCCTCCTCAACGGCGGCGTCTACAGCCGCTATGGCAGCGACGTCCACAAGCAGGTGTACATCTACGGCGGGCTCGATCGCAGCCCGACGGAGCTGGCCCGCAACTTCGGCATGTCGTGGAGCATCAGCGGCTGGCTGCTCACCCCGTTCCTCGGCAAGCTCGGCCTCGACGGCATGATGCGCCTGCGCCAGCGTGTGGTCGACGAACTGACCACCACCTTCGCCAGCCATTACACCGATGAGGTGTCGCTCGCCGGGGCGCTCGGCCTGGAAGCGATCGCAACCTACGCCCGCCAGGCCACCGGTCAGAAGTTCCTGATCTGCCCCGCAATCGGCTGACCCATGGTCGGCGGGGATACAGAACAGCTTCGGCGTTGAAGCGCCGTGCAACGACACCTCAACGCCAAAGCTGCCGTCGGGCACTCGCAACCGGCGAAGATGCAGCCGATGGATCCACTCCCCCTTTCACGCGTCGTCATCCACGGTCACGACGTCGGCTATCGCCGCGCCGGTACCGGAGAGGCCGTGCTCCTCATCCATGGTCTGGCAGGCAGCTCGCACACCTGGCGCGCCGTGCACCGCCAGCTCGCCGAGAACCACGACGTCATCGCACCCGATCTGCTGGGCCATGGCGAGTCGGCGAAGCCGATGGGCGACTACTCGCTCGGTGCGTTCGCCAGTGGCCTGCGCGACTTCCTCGCCGCGCTCGACGTGCCCAGTGCGACGATCGTGGGCCACTCCTTCGGCGGTGGCGTGGCGATGCAACTGGCCTACCAACACCCCGAGCTCTGCGACCGTCTCGTGCTGGTCGGCAGCGGGGGGCTGGGACGCGAAGTGAGCTGGCTGCTGCGGCTGGTCACCCTGCCCGGCGCTGAGCACCTGATGCCGCTGATCTTCCCGCGCCTGGTTGCCAACCGTGGCACCGACCTGTTCAACCTCCTCGGCAGGTTCGGCCTCAACGCCCCACGACTGGGCGAGATGTGGCGCTCGTATTCGTCGCTGGCCCTCACCGAGAACCGCAAAGCATTCGCGCGCACGATCCGTGGGGTCATCGAGCCCGGCGGGCAGACCGTGAACGCGCTCGATCGCCTGTACCTCACCGCCCACCTCCCCACGCTGATCATGTGGGGTGAGCGTGACGACATCATCCCGGTCGGTCACGCGTACACCGCCCACGAGGCGATTCCCGGGAGCCGGTTGTGCGTGCTCGAGGATGTCGGCCACTTCCCCCAGGCCGAGGCCCCCGAGCGGTTCCTCGAGGTGCTCAGCGACTTTCTCCAGTCCACCCCCGCCGGCGTGTCCGCACCCGGTGGGCTGCACGAACTCCTGCACATCCAGTGAGCCTGTCGGTCCGATGAGTCGGCTACAGGACATTGGGGAACGCGACGGGTGGCGCTGTTGGCTGTGTGACGATGCGGTCGACCCGCAGATGTCGGTGAACGACGCTCGTGGGCCCAGCATCGACAGCCGGCTCACCAAGGCGAAGAGCAAGGGCGTGGCGCCCGGGTCCACCGACCGGCTGGCGCATCGCGGGTGCAACACGAAGAGAGGCGCGGTGGCCGCCGTGGTGCCCTGGGCCACGCATCTGTTCGTGGTCGACCCGGCGCCGATCATCGCAACGGTCGAACGCCTGCAACGCAAAGGCGGGCGAGAGATCATGGCTCGCTGCCCCACCCGCGCCGACGCGCAGGACGCGGCAGCGTGGCTCGGCGATCGCATGACACGGCTGGCCCCCGACCTGGGTGCCACCACCGAAGTGGAAGGCGGCGGCGGCCAGTTCCTGCTTGTTTTGCTCGCCGGCTGAGGCTCGGGAAAACTGGGGCTGGACCTAGCCCGGCTCAGGGTGGATACTGGTCTCAGCCCGTCGATCACACCTCGGTCAAGTCGGTGGCAGTCTCACGACAGCCCCGCGCCGCATGGCCATTCAGCCAGGTGATCGGCGGGCGCTTTCGCGGTGAAGGATGTCATCCTGCGTGCAGCTCGGGGATCGCCGCCGCCCAGGCGTGGAACGAGGCCAGCAGCGAGTCACGCGTGGGTTCATCGACGAATGCGGCCTCCAGCGCGCGCAGGTTGCACCGCCACAGCTCGGGCAGCGTGAGGCCGAGCTCGCGCACGCACGAGCACCACTCCTGCGACAGCGTGACGTCGGAGATGGTCGTGTCGTCGGTGTTGATCGTCACCGGCACACCCTGTCGCAGCAGCGTCACCAGCGGATGATCTGCGAAGGTTGCCACGGTGCCTGCCTGCACGTTGCTGGTGGGGCACAGATCGAGTGTGATCCCGCGTGCGATCAGCTCGGCCATCAACGCGGGGTCGGACACTGCCGAGGCGCCGTGCGCAACGCGGTGCGGCCGCAGGTCGAGGGCCCGCCACACCAGCGCGCCATCGTCGAGCAGTTCGCCGGCGTGCACGGTGAGGCCCAGGCCGCCTGCCCGCGCGACCTCGAAGGCCTCGGCGTGGATCGTCGGGTCGGGGTGGGCGGCCTCGAACCCGGCGAGGTCGAAGCCGGTGACGCCTTGCGCCTGATGGGCGACCGCCGCGCGAGCGACCTCCACGTTGTCGGCGGGGTCGGCCGAGCGCATCGCGACGACAGTGAGACGCACCACAACGCCACATCGTTGCCCCGCGGCCGATGCCGCCGAGGCGACCGTCTCGATCACGTCGTCGAGCGTCAGCCCCGCCTGGAGGTGGAGCGCCGGCGCCCACTTGACCTCCATGTAGCGCACGCGGTCGGCGGCCTTGTCCTCCACGAGATCGGTGGTGATGCGGGCGAGTCCAGCGCGATTTTGCATCAGCTTGATCGGCAGCTCGAACGACTTCAGCAACTCGGCCTGCGAGCCGGGGTGCACAGGTGCCACCAGCGCGTCGAACATCCCCATGAACGTGCGCGGCGCGACGATGCCGTACTGCGTAGCCAACTCGATGGCCGTGGTCGGCCGTAGACAGCCGTCGAGATGCAGGTGCAGTTCGGCCTTCGGCATCGCCTCCACGAGGCGGCGTACGGCGTTCAACGTGTGGGTCATCGCTTCGCTCCCAGGGCATCGTCTGTGTGCATGCACGACAGGACGAGGTGGTCGTGAACTCGCAGTCGATCAGCTCGCAGTCAAGCAACCTACCCTCGAGCGTGAACCTCGACGGCCGCGAGGGCCACGATCGCCAGCACGAGAGCAGCGAGGAACGACGGGTTGCTGTCTCGTACGGTGGGGAGCGTGACGGAGACGCAGAACGTTCGATTGTCGGTGCTCGATCTCTCGGTGGTCAACGATGGGCAATCCAGTGGCGATGCCCTGCAGACCACCGCTGCGCTCGCTCGCCGCGCCGACCAGCTCGGTTTCACCCGCTTCTGGGTGGCCGAGCATCACAACATGCCCAGCGTTGCGTGCACCTCGCCCACCATCCTCATGGCCCACCTCGCTGCGATCACCGACACCATCCGGGTTGGGTCGGGTGGGGTGATGCTGCCCAATCACGCACCACTCGTGGTGGCCGAGCAGTTCGCGCTGCTGGAGAGCCTGCACCCGGGCCGCATCGACGTGGGTATCGGCCGCGCACCCGGCACCGACCAGCGCACGGCCGCCGCACTGCGTCGATCGCCCGACCTGATGGGCGCCGACACCTTTCCGCGCGACTTCCTCGACCTGATGGGGCTGCTCGGCGACCCACGCACCAGCAGTGGCCTCTGGGACCAGTTCCGCGCCACGCCAGCGGCGACCAGCGCACCCGACATCTTCCTGCTCGGGAGCAGCGACTACAGCGCTCGGCTGGCCGGTCAGCTGGGGTTGCCATTCGCCTTCGCCCACCACTTCGACATGGGCGGCACGCTGCACGCGACCGAGCTTTACCGACGCTGCTTCCAGCCGTCGGTGGTGCTCGACGAGCCGTACATGATCGTCACCGCCAACGTGCTCGCCGCCGACACAAAGGAGGAGGCCGACTGGCACGCTGCGCCGGGCCGGCTCACCGCACTCGGGCGCCGCACCGGCCGCTTCATCCGCCTGCCCTCGCCGCACGACGCATCGTTGCACCCCGACATGGACGAGGCGAATCGCCTCCCCACCAGCCGCGTGGTCGGCGCGATCGAGACCGTCATCCCCGAGCTGCGTGGGCTGGTCGCCCGAACCGGCGCGGACGAGCTGATGGTCACCTCCGTGGCCTACGACCTGACCGCCCGCGTCCGCAGCATCGAGCTGCTCGCACAGCACTGGTTCCAGGGCGCCGCTGTGACCAGCTGAGGCCGGCGAGGTCGCCGCCGGACGACTCCACCAAGCGGTCGCCTATCCTCGATCACATGCCGATCTCGTTGCCATACGTCGCCGACCCTGCCCGCTACGACTCGATGGAGTACCGCCGTTGTGGCCGCAGTGGCCTGCAGCTCCCTGCGATCTCGCTGGGTCTGTGGCACAACTTCGGTGACGACCGCGGCTGGTCGACGCAACGCGATATTTGCCGACGTGCATTCGACCTCGGCGTCACCCACTTCGACCTGGCCAACAACTACGGGCCACCGTACGGCGCGGCCGAGGCAAACTTCGGGCGCATTCTCGCCGCCGACTTCACCGGCTACCGCGACGAACTGGTCATCTCCACCAAGGCCGGGTACGACATGTGGCCCGGCCCGTACGGCAACTTCGGGTCACGCAAGTACCTCATCGCCTCGCTCGACCAGTCGCTGGCCCGCATGGGCCTCGACTACGTGGACATCTTCTACTCGCATCGCGTGGACCCGGAGACCCCGCTGGAGGAGACGGTGGGGGCGCTCGCTTCCATCGTGCAGCAGGGCAAGGCGCTGTACGTCGGAATCTCGTCCTACTCGTCGGCACGCACGCGTGAGGCTGCCCGGTTGCTGGCCGAGCTGCGGGTGCCGCTGCTGATCCATCAGCCGTCGTACTCGATGCTGAACCGCTGGCTGGAGGACGACCACCTGCTGGATGCGCTGGAGGAGGTGGGTGCCGGCTGCATCGCCTTCTCGCCGCTCGCCCAGGGCCTGCTCACCGATCGCTACCTGCACGGCATCCCCGCCGGTTCACGCGCCGCCACCGGCGGTGCGCTCACGGCCGAGAACATCACCGAAGACCGCCTCGCCCGCGTCCGTGCGCTCAGCGAGGTGGCGGCCCGTCGCGGGCAGACACTCGCTCAGCTCGCCCTGGTGTGGGCCCTGCGCGACCCGCGGATGACCTCGCTGGTGATCGGCGCCAGCAGCGTGCACCAACTCGACGACAACATCGCCGCGCTGGCGAACACTGCCCTCACCGACGCCGAAGTGGCCGAGATCGACCACTATGCGACCGAGGCAGACATCAACCTGTGGAAGGGCTCCACCGACCAGTGACGGCCGCTCTGCCGGCTGGCTACGCTTCCCTCATGGCGCCCTCAGACACCTCGGCCGCCACGGCGAGGGTTCGGGCTGAGGTGTTCAGGCGAATGACCGTCGCCGAGAAGGCGGCAGTTGTCGAACAGATGAGCGAGGATGCTCGCGAACTGGCACGATGCGGGATCCGTGCTCGGCACCCACGATATTCGCCCGAAGATGTCGAACACGCCCTTCACCGTCTGCTCGTCGGCGACGACCTCGCAGACAAAGCTTGGCCCGAGTTCAGCCACCTTCGACCATGACGCTGGCCGAGTTCTTGGCCGAAGTCGTGCGGCAGCTCGAGGACGCGTCGATCGACTACATGATCGGAGGATCCGTCGCCAGTTCGATTTACGGCGACCCCCGAACTACCCGCGACGTCCACATAGTGGTCGATGTCACCCAGGCTTCGCTGCGGTCGCTGTTCGGCGCCGTCGATCGCAGCGTCGTGTACATCGACGAGCCTCCGGTTGGGCAGCCGATCACAGCCGGGCAGATGATCAAGCTGGTCGACCTGCGTGGAGGATGGAAGGTCGACCTGATCGTCCGCAAGGCTGCGCCGTTCAGTGAAGTCGAGTTCGCCAGACGCCGAAAACTCGTCGTACTGGGGGTCTCGGCGACCATCGCAAGCGCCGAGGACGTGCTCTTGACCAAGCTGGAGTGGGCAGTTCGGTCCGGCTCGTCGCGCCAGGTCGACGACGCTCGCGGCATCGCCTCCGTACAGGGCAGCTCGTTGGATCTCGAATACCTCCGTCGATGGGCGCCGGAGTTGGGGGTCGAGGATCTCCTCGAACAGGTCCTCGCCGAACGCGCGTGATGTCTCGCCGCCCGAGCCCCTCACCAGCCGGTCGGCGTCCTCCTCCAGGCGGATCTCGGCCAGCACGGCCGCAGCGGCAGCCTTGGCCGGCCAAGTCGCCGCCATGAGCCATGATGAGACACCACTCGTGCGAAGGGCAGGAGGCCACGAAAGTGAAGCAGCTCACCGGGCTCGATGCGAGTTTTCTCTACATGGAGACCGCCACCACGTTCGGCCATGTCAGTGGCCTCGGCATCTATGAGCGACCGACACCCGAGTTCGACCCGTTCCAGGTCGTGTACGAACGGTTCGGCGCACTCGTCGGCCGGGCGGAACCGATGCGGCGCAAGTTGGTGGAGGTGCCCTTCCGGCTCGATCACCCGTGGTGGATCGACGACCAGGAGTTCGACCTCGACTACCACGTGCGTCACATCGGCCTGGCGCCGCCCGGTGGCGCCGACCAACTCACCGAGCAGGTCGCGCGCATCGTCGGGCGGCGGATGGATCGCTCCCGCCCGCTGTGGGAGGTGTACGTCATCGAGGGTCTCGCCGATGGCCGGTGGGCGCTGCTCACCAAGACCCACCACGCCACCATCGACGGCGCCGCCGGCGTGATCCTGCTGAACATGCTCACCGACACCGACCCGAACACACCGGCCGCGATTGCGGTGGACTGGGAGGGCGAGCCCCCGCCGAGCCAGAGCGAGTTGTTGCAGCTCACCTTGCAGCGCTTGGCGACGAACCCGGTGAAGGGCATGCGGCTGCAGCTGAAGCTGGTGCGCAACCTGGCCGGCGCGCTGGGCATCACCAGCGTCAGCAGGATGGCCGGCAACGCCCGCGATGCAATCAAGAGCTTGGCAGGCATGGGGAGCAGTGAGCCGGGCGACAACGAGCGCCGCATCCAGCTGCCGCTCACCCCCGCACCCGACACGCCGTGGAACAAGCCGATCACCGCCCACCGTCGCTTCGCGATGCGCGGCACCTCGCTGGAGAACATCAAGGCGCTGAAGAACGCCACCGGCGGCACCGTCAACGACGTGGTGATGGCCATCTGCGCCGGCGCGTTGCGCGAGTACCTGATCAAGCACGACGCACTGCCCGACAAGCCGCTGCGAGCGATGGTGCCGGTGAGTATTCGCACCGGCACCGAGACCGACCCGTGGACCAACCGCGTGTCCAGCATCATCGCCGATCTGCCCACCAACTGCGCCGACCCGCTCGAACGCGTTGCGCTGTGCAAGGAGGCCATGGCGGTGGCGAAACGCCAGCTGGAACTGGTGCCCGCCGAGACGCTGATCGACGTCACGCAGACTGCCTCGCCGGTGGTCGCGATGGCGGCGCTGCGGCTGATGTCGCGCCTGTCCAACCGGGTGAACCTGCCGGTCAACCTCACCATCTCGAACGTTCCCGGCCCGCGCCAACCGCTGTACTTCGGCGGCGCCAAGCTCAACGCCTACATCCCGGTCTCCATCGTCACCGACGGCATGGGCCTGAACATCACGGTGCACAGCTACATGGACCGCCTCGACTTCGGCATCATCGCCGCGCGCGAGCTGGTGCCTGATGTTTGGGACATGGCCGACATGCACATCGCCGAGATCGGCCGCCTGTTCCAGGCCACCGGCACCGAATGGGCCGTACCGCAGCCGGCGCCGCCGATGCGCCGCGGCAGCACGCATGTGAAGCCCGTGCCCCGCAGCCGCCCGGCGCCCGGTTCGACGGCGCCGGCGAAGAAGGCGGCGGCTCCGACCAAGAAGAAGGCACCCACCACGAAAAAGGCACCGGCAAAGAAGAAGGCACCGGCGAAGAAGGCAGCCCCGCGCAACACCAAGTAGGGCTGGGTGACGTCAGAGGCGGAACTCGCAATACCCTGGGCTACTCACTGGCGGCGGCGCACACCTCGAGTTCCATGCCGTCGACATCGCGAAAGAACAACGACCACTCACCGCCGAGGCGCTGGATGTCGCCAATGTCGGCTCCGGCGTCGAGGAGGCGCTGCTTCACCTGCTCGAGGGTCGCGAGTGACTCGACGGCGATGGCGAAGTGATCGATGGCGCCCCGGCTTCCCTGCGTGCGTTGCTCGCCGATGATCTCCTGCGCAGGGACCTCGAAGACGTTCAGCGCCGCGCCGCCGCCCAGGTCGAGAATGAACATTCGAGGGTGGTCGGGAGCGGCCTCCATGCGGAACGTGACCTGGGCACCGAACACCCGCTCGTAGAAGGCGGCGTGGCGCTCGAGATCGGTGGTGAGCGTCGCCACGTGATTGAACCCTTTGGTGATCGGCATCGGCAGGCGCTCACGCCCAGATGACGTGGGTGACGACCAACTCGCTGCCAATCGCCGTTACGTAGGTCGCGGTCTGGCCGGAACGGGTCGAGCCGGCCACCAGCCGGCCCCAGGATGCCGGAGCAGGGCTGGAGGCGTTGGTCTTGCTCACCGTCGAGATCGTGT
>JANONE010000101.1:0-2380 GCA_031420675.1 Ilumatobacteraceae bacterium
CATTACCACGGGGATGCTCGTCCGCGAGGGCCGGGTGCTCGTGCTCAGGATCCGCGACGTGAACGGACGGGTAGTTTTCGACGCGGCCTCGCCCAACGCTCCACCAGGGCCCCTCACCATCTCCGCGGAGGTGCAGGAGGCCGTCGCCAAGGGGATGATCTCGGTGCTCACCCACGTCGGCCATGACGAGGTCGACCACGGGGCGGCCTATGGGCCTTCCGTCGTCGAGGCGTACGTGGCCCTGCACTCGTTGCAGCGACCGGATCAGGTCCTCGGCGTGGTGGAGATGTACGTCCCGTACGAACCGATCGCGATCCAGCGTCTGAAACGGGCCATCTTCGTCGGCCTGGCGGTGCTGTGGGTGTTGTTGGCGATCGTCGTCGGAACGACGATGCAGCACAGCCGCCGCCACAGAAGGCGAACCGAGTTCATGGCCTTGCACGATCCACTCACCGGTCTTCCGAACCGCGCACTCCACGCCGACCGACTGTCGGCAGCACTCGCCTCGGCAGCCCGTCTGGGTACCGATGTCGCACTGGCGGTCGTCGACCTCGACCGCTTCAAGGAAGTGAACGACACCCTCGGTCATCGCAACGGCGACGAGTTCCTGAAGATCATCGCCGAGCGCTTGACCGTTGCGCTGCGACCGGGCGACACCATTGCCCGGTTGGGTGGCAACGAGTTCGGCCTCGTGCTGCCCGGCGCGAAGACCGATTCGGTGGAGGGTGTGCTGTGGAAGCTGCAGGAGTCAATCGGGCAGGAGGCAGAACTTGCCGGAGTGGCCATCTCGGCCGAGGTGAGTATCGGGTACGCGATGTGGCCGGAAGACGCCGAGGCCGCGGAGACACTGATGCGCAGGGCCGACCTCGCCCTCCACGCCGCCAAGACGGCTCGTGCCGCGATCGTGCGCTATCACCCGGGGATCGACGAGTTCGATCCTCAGCGGTTGGGTCTCATCGCCGAACTCCGCCGGGCCATCACGACCGGTGAACTCGTGCTCCACTATCAACCGAAGGTGGATGCGCGCAGCGGCCAGGTGCAGGCGTTCGAGGCGTTGGTGCGGTGGATGCACCCCGTTCGCGGTTTGATCCCCCCGAACGACTTCATCCCGATCGCGGAGAGCACCGGCTTGATCGGCCCGCTCACTCATTGGGTGGTGGACTCGGCGCTGGCGCAGCTTGCAGAATGGTCGGTCACGCGTCCGGGGCTGTCCGTCGCGGTCAACATCTCCGCGCGCAACTTGCGTGACGACCTGCCGGGCTGGATCCTGAACCGTCTCGCTTCTCATCGGGTCAAGGCATCGCAGCTGGTGCTGGAGATCACCGAGACCTCGTTCGCCACAGATCCGGTTCGTGCCACGGCGATGCTCGAGGAGCTCAGTGCGGCGGGGGTGCGGGTCAGCCTCGACGATTTCGGCCAGGGCTACACATCTCTCGGATCGCTCGGTCATCTGCCGGTCAGCGAACTGAAGATCGACCGCGGATTCGTCGTCGCCATGCAGCACAGCCCCGAGGACCATGCGATCGTTGCGTCGGTGATCGAGCTGGGCCACCAACTGGGCCTCACGGTCGTCGCCGAAGGGGTGGAGACAGACGAGGTGTTCGCCGACCTCTGTCGCCTTGGGTGCGACACGATGCAGGGGTTCCTGTTCTCGCCGGCGGTGCCCGCACGCGAGGCGTTCGGCCTGGTGGATCGGTGCTACGCGACGGTCTGAGCGGGCGCTCGCTGAGTCTCACATGCCGTCGGGTGCGGACTTCAGCGGTGGCGAGCGGGGAGGCGAACGGGCGGTGCGACGGGTTCGATGCGGGCCCACGCAACGAGCGACGCGACGACGATGACGCCGACGATCAGCACCGGTTCGGCCACCCGACCGGCCAGGGCGATGGTGACCAAGGCGGCGACGACGCTGAGCACGATGGCCAGCTTGATTTGGGAGGCCCAATCGAAACCGCCGGGCTGACGGTCGATGTGGTTGGCGTCGACGTGCGGCCGGCCGACGCTCGGCCGGCCGAGGTGCGAGCGGGTGTGAAGTGCGTTCATACCCTCATACACGTTGCAGAACGCCAAAAAGATCACTCTTTCGCGGAAGTTCTCCGAACTGTATTGAATGTCACAGAATCGCAACCAGGACTGCTCCCGTTCGTGACCATCGCCGACGAGCACCTGGGATGGGCGGCTGGCCGGCACGCTGAGACCGCACAGTAGGGTGCACGACATGGGCATACTCGAGAAGCTCGACATGTCGAACCGTCTCGATCGCGACGAGTACGAGCGCCGATTGGCGCATGGCCAGCGGCGCATGTCGCAGCTGCGGCTGCAACTCGGCGGGCTGATGGGTTCCGGCACGTTGGGGCCCGGTCTGTTGGTCGTCGTGGAAGGC
>JANONE010000102.1:0-8356 GCA_031420675.1 Ilumatobacteraceae bacterium
ATTGCGATGCTGCAGCGAGCTGAACATCGGGGCGCGGGCCATCACTACCTTTCTACCGCTCGTTCGGGTCCATCGACGGACCAGGATGGTGGCGTGGACCTTGCGCTCGACGACCCGGAGGCCGCTGTCGCCGCGCTGAAGTCAGCGGGGGCAGCACGCGGCACGCTCGTCGGCCTGGCGGTCAGCCCCGGCGGAACCGTCGGCCTCGCGGTCGGAGACTCCGTTCTCGAGCTGTTGGGCAGCGGGTCGACGGCGGCGCTCCAGCGGCTCGACCACCAGCTGCGACCACGCTGGGTGTGCTGGTCGAACACCACTGCGTCAGCACTGCTGGCCGATGGGGCCCGGCTGGCGACCTGTTGGGACATCGCCGCGGTGCATCGCCTGTTGTGCGGCGGTTGGCGGGCGGAACCTGCGCGGGTGTGGGCGATCCTGCACGGCCTCGATCATCGTTCGATGCCGGTCATGGGTCAGCTCGACCTGCTGGGCGGCGAGGGCGATGGTGGCGGCGATGCCGAGGAACCCATTCGACCCGATGGCTACCTGCGGCCCGAATGGTTGGCCGGCGGTTGGGCGGATCGGCCTCGGCGAGTGGCGGCGTGGGCCGGGGTAGCGCTGACCGCAGCGACGATGCAGCAGGCGCTGTTGGCCGCATTGCTCGCCGAGGGAAAGGTGCAGGGAGATCCGCTGGCCACGGCGCGATCCGAGTCGACCGCCGAGCTGTTGTGCGCCGAGCTCGCCGCCGATGGGTTGCCCATCGACGTGCCCGCGGCGGAGAAACTGATCGCCTCACTCATCGGGCCACGCGCCGCCAACGAGGCAGCGGCAGCCGCCGGCCGCGCCCGACGAGACGAGCAGGTGCTGCAGCACCTGCCGCCAGGCAGCGGGATCGACCTACGCAGCCCGGCCGACGTGAAGAGCATGCTGCGCAGGTTGGGCATCGACGTACCCGACACACGGGCGTGGCGACTGGAACAGATGCGCGCGGTGCACCCCGTCATCGACGCGCTGCTGCTCTGGCGCAAGGCCGAACGGGTGGCGACCACCTTCGGGTACGGCTGGCTCGACGCCAACGTGGGCGTCGACGGCAGGCTGCGCGGCGAGTGGTCGGGCAGCGATGGCGCGGCCGGCCGAATGACGGCGCAGGCCGGGCTGCACAATCTGCCCGCCGAGCTGCGGCCGGTGGTGGTCGCGGACGAGGGCCATGTGTTCGTGCGCGCCGACCTTGGGCAGATCGAGCCGCGGGTGCTTGCCGCGGTCAGCGGTGACCCGGCGCTGTGCCGCGCCACCCAGGACGACGACCTGTACGCGCCGGTGGCCGCCCGCCTGGGCGTGGAGCGCTCGGTGGCGAAGATCGCGGTGTTGGCGGCGATGTACGGCCAGACCAGCGGCAACGCCGGCCAAGCACTACGCGGCATGGAGACTGCATATCCGGTTGCCATGAGGTACCTCAGCGACGCCGCCCAGGCGGGCGTCGCAGGGCGCGACCTGCGCACGTTCGGCGGGCGCCTCATTCGCATGTGGCCGATCGGCGACGACGAGGATCACCGGGCGGTTGCAGCCGGTCGGGGCCGCTACGCGCGCAACGCGAAGGTGCAGGGCGCAGCGGCCGAGCTGTTCAAGGTGTGGGCGGTGACAGTGCGCGCGCGCGGCGCCGAGCTGGGCGCCCGCATCGTGCTCTGTCTGCACGACGAACTGCTGCTCCACGTACCGGCGGTCAACGCAGATGCGACCGTGCAGCTGTTGCACGATTGCCTCGGTGAGGCCGCCCACCGCTGGCAGCCGACTCCCCGCGGCGGTATTCGCGTCGGTTTCGTCGCCGACATCAGCGTCGTGCGTAGCTGGGCCGACGCCAAGCCTGAGCATGGGGCCAAGGCCTAGCGCCGGGCCGCGGCCCGCCCAACGCCACACCACCAGTGCGTCAGTCGTCGAGCTTGAGCGCGGAGATGAACACGTCGCCGGGCACTTCCACGCGGCCAATCGACTTCATCTTCTTCTTGCCCTCTTTCTGCTTTTCGAGGAGCTTGCGCTTGCGCGTGATGTCGCCGCCGTAGCACTTGGCCAGCACGTCCTTGCGCTTGGCCTTGACGGTCTCGCGGGCGATGATCTTGCCGCCGATCGCCGCCTGGATGGGCACGTCGAACATCTGCCGCGGGATCAGCTCCTTCAGCTTCTCGCACATGCGGTTGCCGTAGGCGAAGGCCTTGTCGCGGTGCACGATGGTGCTGAACGCGTCGGCCACGATGCCGTTCAGCAACAGATCGACCTTGACAAGGTTGCTGCGGCGGTAGCCGCTGAGCTCGTAGTCGAGGCTCGCGTAGCCCTGCGTGCGGCTCTTCATCTGATCGAAGAAGTCGACCACCACTTCGGCGAGGGGGATCTGGTAGTGCAGCTCCACGCGCTCCGGGGAGAGGTACTCGATCTTGGTCATGTCGCCGCGCCGTGTCTGGCACAGATCCATCAGCGTGCCGGTGTAGTCCTTGGGTGTGATGATGCTGACCCGGAAATACGGCTCTTCGATGTAGTCGATGCTCTGCGGCAGCGGCAGGTCGGCCGGGTTGTCGACCAACTCGACCTCGCCGTTGGTGCGGTGCACCCGGTACTCCACGCTGGGTGCGGTGGCGATGAGCGAGAGGTTGAACTCGCGCTCCAGGCGCTCCTTCACGATCTCCATGTGCAGCAGGCCGAGGAAGCCGCACCGGAACCCGAAGCCGAGCGCACCCGACGATTCGGGCGAGTAGGTGATGCTGGCGTCGTTGAGCTTCAGCTTCTCCAGGCTCTCGCGCATCAGTTCGAAGTCGTCGCCGTCGATCGGGAAGAGGCCGCAGAACACCATCGGCTTGGGGTCGCTGTAGCCGTGGAGCGGCTCGGTGGCGCCGTGGTGGAAGGTGGTGACCGTCTCGCCCGAGCGGGCTTGGCTCACTTCCTTGATACCCGCGATCAGATATCCGACCTCGCCGGGCCCCAGCTCATCGACGGGTGTCGGCACCGGCCGCCGCACACCGACCTCGATCGGTTCCTGCTGGGTGCCGGCCTGCATGAAGAACAGCTTCGAGTCGCTGTTGAGGCGGCCGTTCATCACGCGCACGCTGCTGACCACACCACGGTACTGGTCGTACTGGCTGTCGAAGATCAGCGCCTGCAGCGGCGCATCGGGGTCGCCCTTGGGCGCGGGAATGCGTTGGCAGATGGCATCGAGCAACTCGCCGACGCCTTCGCCGGTCTTCGCCGAGATGCGCAGGATCTCCTCGGCGGGGATGCCGAGCACCGTCTCGATCTCCATCGCATAGCGATCGGGGTCGGCGGCAGGGAGATCGATCTTGTTGAGCGCGGCGACGATCTCCAGATCGTGCTCCAGCGCCAAGTAGCAGTTGGCCAGCGTCTGCGCCTCGATGCCCTGGGCGGCGTCGACCACCAGCACCACACCCTCGCACGCAGCCAAGCTGCGGCTGACCTCGTACCCGAAGTCGACGTGGCCCGGCGTGTCGATGAGGTGAAGCGTGTAGCCATTCCAGTCCACCCGTACGTTCTGCGCCTTGATCGTGATGCCCCGTTCGCGCTCGAGATCCATCGAGTCGAGATACTGCGACCGCATGTCGCGGGCGTCGACAGCGTTCGTGAGTTCCAGGATGCGGTCGCTCAACGTGCTCTTGCCGTGGTCGATGTGGGCAATGATGGAGAAGTTGCGAATGCGTGCGAGATCCATGGCGAGTCGCTCGATCCTACCGGGCGAGGTGATGTCATCGAGGGTGCCGTCAGTCGTGAGGTTGGGTACACAACGGCACCGCTGTTAGCCTTGTGAAGCCGATTTCAAGTGCCGAACCGGCCATGCCTTCACCGGCCATATCTCCACCGGCCGTTCGTGCACCCGCCGTTCCAGCGACGTTCCAGCAAAGGGTTCCTCCACGTGGCAAACATCAAGAGTCAGAAGAAGCGCATTCTCACCAACGCCAAGCGCGCCGATCGCAACAAGGCTGTGAAGAGCGAGCTGAAGACCCGCGTGAAGAACGCCGTCAAGGCAGCCGACACCGAGCAGAGCGAGGAAGCTCTCCGCTTGGCCGTCAAGCGCCTCGACGCGGCGGCCGCCAAGGGCATCATCCACAAGAACCAGGCCGCTCGCCGCAAGAGCCGCCTGATGAAGCAGCTCAACGTTTCCAGCTGAGTTCCACTCGGTCAGACCTGCAGAGCCCGGGCCCGGCGCCCGGGCTCTTTCGCGTGTCAGCGGCGAGCGCTGCCGGCGAGGCGGGAGAGCCGGGCGACCAACACTTCCATCACCAGTTCTTCCGGCCACTCCTTGGCCCCGCGGAGATCGAGGTCGGCCTGGGCGAGCAGCCCGACGGCGCGGGTGACTGCTCCGCCACCGATCTTGCGGTACTGGTCGAGCGCCTTCTTCGCAGGGAAGCCGGGCCTGATGCCCATTGCTGCCGCAGCCGATGCCTCGTCGCGCGCGCCACTGCCGTCGAGCGACAGCAGCTTCGTGTAGTGGCCGTGCAGGATCGACATCACCTGCAGCGGGTGGCGTTCGCCGGCACGCATCATTCGGTGCAGCAACTGCAGCGACACAGTGGTGTCACCACGGTCGATCGCGTCGGTGAGATCCCACGGGGGCACATCACCCGCATCACCCAGGAACGGTGACACATCTGCCGCCCGCAACGTCTTGGAATCGCCGTACGTGGAATGCAGCGTGTCGAGAATGCCCTGAAGTCGGCCGGCATCCTCGCCGAGCCAGCGGGTCAGCAACTGCACGGCCTGGGCATCCAGCTTCAGGCCGGCAGCCCTGATCTGCTCATCGAACCACCCCGATCGTTCGCGGGCACGGCTGGGCGGTGCGGTGCCGATCGTGGTGGCCTGCGCTCTCTTCAACGCATCCGTGAGGGCCTTGGCCATGCGCCCGCCGCCGGCCACCAGCACCAGTTCGGTCGAGGGCAAGGGATCGTCGATGTAGGCCACCAACGAGCCGACGTCGTCGGCGTTGAAACGGCCGACACCGCGAGCCAGCACGACACGCTTGTCCGTGAGGAACGGAGCTGTCTGCGCGGCATCCACCACCGATCGCATCTCGAACTCCTCACCGTTGAAGTCGTCGACCATCAATGTGCGGTCGCCGTCGCCGACCAGCTTTTTCACCAGCTCACCGATCGCAGTGAGCATGAGCGATTCGTCGTCGCCGATGATGAGGTAGCACGCCATGGTCTCCTCAGATTGGCACAACCGCCGCTCCTGATCGCGAGCGACGGCGGCTCCAGGCCACGAGGCACACCACGCCCAACAGCCAGCACAGCACCGACCACCCCGGCGACGGCTCGATTGCCGCAGCCAGCCGAGCAACCGTTGCGACCCAACGGGTGCCCAACTCGGCGGGCAGCATCACCAGTGTCTGCAGCGGCACCGGAAGGAACGACGCGAAGAAGCCTGCCGGGAGGCCGTAGAGCATCACGAAGCCAGCGACCGGCACCGCCGCCAAGTTTGCCGGCAGCGACACCACAGGGAGGCGGTGGAACACCAGCAGGCTCGGCAGTGCCACCCCCACCTGGGCTCCGATGGTGATGGCCAGCGGAAGCCGCACCCACACCGGGCCCGGCAGGCGAGGGTGCAACCACGGACCCACGGAACACACCCCCGCAGTCGCACCCACCGACAACCAGAAGCCCACCGACCACACCAACAACGGGTCGACCACCACCAGCACGATGAGCGCGAGCGCCAACAGGCGGAGTGGACGCACCTGTTGACCGCGCACAGACGCGGTCGCGGCAAGGATCGCCATGACGCCGGCCCGCAACACCGACGGCTCGAACCGAGTGAGTGCCATGAACCACGCGATCAGGCCGACAGCTGCCGCCCATCGCCACCATGGCCGCAATCGCCGCAGCAACGGCAACGCCGCGGCCAACACGAAACCGACGTTCTGTCCCGACACGGCAGTCAGGTGAGACAGACCCGAGGCACGGAAGTCGTCGATCAGCCACGTGGGCTGACGGGCATCGTCGCCGATCACGAGGCCGGTGAACAGGGCAGCGTCGTCGCCGGCCATCGTCGCCTCTGCTGCGGTGCGCAGGTTGCGGCGCACCCGGTTGCTGGCTCGCGCGAGCGCCGACCCATCCACGACATCGCCGACCACCGCCACCTCCAGCCGGCCGACCACGTGGCGCACCAGAGCCCGTCTCGGTGAACCGGTCAGGTCGGCTCGTCGGCCGTCGACCCAGATGTACTCACCGCTCTGGCGCTCGGCTAACTTCCGGCGCGTCCCCCCGTAGAACCACGCGTCGAAGCGTTCGCCCTCGATCTCCATGGTGACGCGCAAGCCCTTGCCGAACGGCGCCGGGTCCCCCGCCAGCTCGGCCCATCCGGCGTAGTGCCCCAAGTGCCGTGGCGACGCCTGCTGCCAGGCGCGCCCGCCCGACCAGAAGCCCAGGGCCGCCGCCAACACGCAGAGGCCGAGCACCAAGGGCGGCTGGCGGACCAACAACGCGGCAGCAAGCGCGAGCAGGGCGACCCAGAACCCCTGCCACACCCCGACCACGAGAGCCGCGGCGATGAGCAGCACCGCACCGTCGGCCAGGTGGTGCCCGCCGTCGGTGCGCCTCACGTCGTACGCTCGCAGAATGCACCCAGCCGAGGTCTACAGCCCGCCGGTACCGCAGGGCCCGCGCGCTTACCGCCGCCAGATCCGCCGACTGGGGCCGATCTTCGGGTTGCTGCCACCTGCGGTACTGGGCCTGCTGTCGCTCGTCCTGCTGCGCGACAACACCTCGACGACTCGCGGTGTGCTCGGGTTCCTGGCGGCCGTCCTGGCCGCGCCTGGCCTGCTGGTGGCCGGTGCGCCGATGGCCAGCGGCTTCGGCCGCTACGTGGCGGCAGTGGTGGGCAGCGCTGCGGTGTGGCTGCTGTTGGGCGCGGTGGCGTCGCGCCGCGCCACCCGTACTCCGGTGGCAAGCTGGGGCGACTATTGGAAGGAATACGCGTGGATGGCAGGTGCGGTGTGGCTGGGCGCGATCGGCGCGCTCGCGGTCGCCAACCTGATCCTCGGCGGGGCGTTCCTGTAGCCGTCATACGGTGACCAACCCACGCAGCGCGCCGAGCTTGGCCGGGCCGATGCCGCGCACGTCGGCGAGGTCGTCCACCGATGCGAACGGGCCATGTTGATCCCGATGGGCAAGGATCGTCGCGGCAGTTGCCGGGCCCACACCGGGGAGGGCCTCGAGGTTGTCGGCGGTGGCCGTGTTGAGGTTCACCGGACCGGCCGGCGGAGAGGTTCCGGTACCCGAGCCCGGGCTTGGCGACACCACTACCGGCGCAACCTCGCCAAGGCGCGGCACGTACACCCGCTCGCCATCTGTCAGCGGTGCTGCAAGGTTGACGGCATCGGAGTTCGAGTCGGCAGCGAGCCCACCTGCCGCCCGGACTGCGTCGATCACACGCGCCCCGGTCGCAAGGCGATAGACGCCCGGCGCCTGCACCGCCCCGGCGACATGCACGACCATGGCGGTGGCCATGTCGGTAACGACTAGCGAGGTGTTCGTGGACGTGGCGGCAGTCGACGTGGGCGCGGTGGTTGCCGTATTCGCGTATGGCAGTTTTGATTCAGTGGTGGCCGGCGGCGGCCTCACCAGCCAGTAGGCGCCGGCCACCACTGCCACCACGACGACTGCCGAAGCCAGCAACCGACCGGCGCCGACCCACTCGATCCACGCGCGTGCACGAGCGAGCAGCGACTGAAACGGTGCAGGGCGATCCGGCAACTCGGCCACCGTGGCTCCCTTGCGTGAGCGGGCGCGCTGCCCGGACGATCGACTGGGGGAAGCCAAGGCCGAACATACCGGCCGACCGCACCGCTACGACGCGACGCGCTCCGAAAACTCGTCGCGCACAGCCGTGGCCAGCTGCCGACGCGCCACCCAATCGGCCTCGATCTCCATCGGGATACGAAGGTAAGCGCCACGATGACCCTTGCGTCGGAGACGCCACATCGTGTAGTTGCCCAGATAGCGCACACCAAACCCGACAGCGCCGTAGCGACGCCACTGACGCACGTGCACCAGCTCGTGGCGCAGCAGGTAGGGCGTGGCCTTGCCGGTGCGAACGATCACCAGCGAACCCAGTGTGATGCCGTCGGCGCCCTTGGGGACGGGGCCGCCCTCCCAGAGGCGGAACCCATCACGCTGCTCGACGACCATGGACGATGAGCCTACCGTCCTCCGCGAGGCCCCTGAGCATCCCGCTCGATACCGAGCTGGTGTGGTGGGTTGCCGGGCGGAAGCGCGGATCGACCAGAATCTTCGCTATGGATTCACACCTGCCGGCGCGTGCACGAGTTGTCATCGTCGGCGGCGGAGTCGTCGGGGCGAGCGTCGCC